>CAZTVP010000397.1:0-3098 GCA_964616995.1 uncultured Comamonadaceae bacterium | reverse complement strand
CTCTAGGATTGATTACTGTAAATGCATTAACAGCATCTGACTCGGTGATTATTCCTGTGCAGTGCGAGTACTTCGCTTTAGAAGGACTTGGTAAGCTGTTAAACACTATTAAGATAGTTCAAGGTCAGTTGAATGAAAACCTCAGCATAGAAGGAATTCTTCTTACCATGTATGATACTCGTTTAAGACTAGCTAACCAAGTGGTAGAAGAAGTAAGAATGCACTTCTCTGAGCTGGTATTCGATACGGTAATTCATAGAAACACTAAGCTTGGAGAAGCACCTAGCTTCGGAGAAACTATAATTACTCATGATGCTTCTTGTAAAGGTGCTATCAACTATCTGAACCTAGCCAGAGAGATTCTTCAGAAGAATGAAATGACTAAAATGAAGGACTCTGATAAGTACATTCATATAGATGGCTAAAAAAAAAGCACTCGGAAGAGGTCTTAGCGCATTACTAGAAAACGCTGAGCAGGTTTCTCGTCCTAGACACGTAGAAAAAGGTGCTATCGGAAATGTAGCGGGCAGCATAGCCATGCTTAAGATTTCTCAGATAGAAGCCAACCCTTTTCAGCCAAGAAATAACTTCAAGCTTACTCCTTTAGAGGAACTCTCTAAGAGTATTAAGGAGTACGGAATTATTCAGCCAGTGACGGTAAGAATGATTTCGGATACACGCTATCAGCTTATTTCAGGTGAACGTAGATTTAGAGCTTCACAGCTTGCTGGACTCAAAGAAATACCGGCTTACATCAGAACCGCTGATGACCAAACCATGCTAGAAATGGCTCTGGTAGAGAACATTCAGCGTGAAGATTTAGATGCCATAGAAGTAGCCATCAGTTACCAAAGACTAATAGAAGAATGCCAACTTACGCAGGAATCATTGAGTGAACGCGTAGGTAAAAACCGTTCTACAGTTACCAACTACCTGAGACTCTTAAAACTCCCTGCTGAGATACAAATAGGTATCATAGAAAAGGAAATTACCATGGGGCATGCCCGTGCACTTGTTTCGGTTACCGATGGTGATTTACAGATGAACCTGTTCAATCGTGCGGTGAATGAAGGGCTTTCAGTAAGGCAGATAGAACAATTAGCTAAAGGTGCTAAAGTAGAAGCTAAAAACAGTAAAACGCCTCCACTGAGCAGAGAGCAAAAAAGGATGAAAGACCTTATTCAGCATAAATTTGGTCATAAGACCGTTTTAAAGGTCAAACATAACGGAGCAGGTAAAATTGAAATTCCTTTTTCAGATACTGCTCAGCTAGAAGAAATCATAGCGCTACTCGGACTGATATGACCAAGATTTGGCTTTTTATTTTATGCTGTTCCCTAAGCGTCTCTGCTTTAGGACAACTAAAAACAGATAAAATAGATTCGCTTTCTACAGACACTGTAAAAATTCATTCGGCCAAGAAAGCCACACTTTTATCTACTGCTCTGCCAGGCGCGGGACAGATTTATAATAGAAAGTACTGGAAAGCCCCCGTAGTTTGGGGAGGAATGGGAACCTGTGTTTACTTTATCTCTTTAAACAGAGGATTATTCAGAGAGTACAGAAATGAACTCTTTCTCAGACAATCCGACCCTGACCACGTTTCTACCTTATCATTTGATGGAGGAGTTTCTGTAGCCACAGATACTCAGATAAACGATTTCATGGAGCAGAGGAAAAGATGGTTGGACTTGAGCTACTTTGCTTTAGTAGCTGTTTATGGGTTGAATATCTTAGATGCCAATGTAGATGGACATTTGTTTGACTACAATATTACTCCTGACATTAGCTTGAAATTAAACCCCTCTCCCATCATGATAGATGCTTCTCCTAGAGCGGGGCTGAATTTAACTTTAACCTTTTAATTGGATGAAAATAGCACTGCTCGGTTATGGAAAAATGGGTAAGACCATAGAACAATTGGCCTTGGATAAAGGACATGAAATAGTGCTGAAAACTTCAGGTTCATCTCCTGCAGATGAAGCCATGCTGAAAGAGACCCATACTGAAGTGGCCATAGAGTTCACTCGACCAGACCAGGTGGTGAGGAATATCGAAATTTGCACCGCGGCTAATGTACCTATAGTAACAGGAACTACTGGCTGGTTTCATAGACTCTCTGAAGTAGAATCACTGGTAAATTCTAATAACGGGCACCTGCTGTACAGCAGTAATTTTAGCATAGGAGTTAACATATTTTTCAAGCTGAATGAATACCTAGCAGCAATAATGGAACGATACGAGAGTTATGACCCTGTGATAACCGAAACACATCATACAGAAAAGCTGGATAGCCCAAGTGGCACCGCTATAACTTTGGCAGAAGACCTTATTTTTCAGCTGAGAAGAAAATCTGAGTGGAAAAATGACGCTAGCGAAGAAGAAAATATACTCTCTGTAATCTCTCACAGAGAACCAAATGTTCCAGGAACACATGAAATTACTTACCAGAACTCAATAGACGAAATCAGCATAAAACATCAGGCTAAAAACCGAGAGGGATTCGCATTAGGTTCTATTTTAGCCGCTCGTTGGTTACTGAACCAGCCTAAGGGAGTATATTCCATGAGAGATTTCCTAAAAATTGATTAGACACATGTTTACTATACCTTATATATTACTCTATCTGCTCATTATCATCCTATTCATTTGTCTAGGAAATTTATTCGAAAGAGCAGGGAAAGAAAAGTGGAAAGGATTCGTGCCGGTGCTGAATTTCTTCACTTGGTTACAGATATTAAAACGACCATGGTGGTGGCTTATCCTCTTGATAATTCCTGGTGTGAATCTTATCATGCTAGTGATTATGAATGTGGAAACTGGCATAGCTTTCGATAAGAGAAGTACGAAGGAGCAGTGGTTCTTCGGGGCGCTTCCATGGGTGGCCATGCCGCAGCTAGCTATTAAGGACAATGCCGAATACATAGGCCCTAGAGACTGGACGAACAAAAAGAAAAGTCAACCGAGAGAATGGGGAGAGGCTATCGTATTTGCCGTAGTGGCGGCTACAGTCATCCGAACATTTTTCTTTGAGGCGTTTACCATACCTACATCATCTATGGAAAGCAGTATGAACGTAGGTGATTATTTATTCGTGA
>CAZTVP010000396.1:0-3111 GCA_964616995.1 uncultured Comamonadaceae bacterium | reverse complement strand
TATCCATGAATTCAATCAGAAACCACAGTATATCTAAATGGCTTCATTTACTTCAGGAATGGGATATTCCATTTTATCTGTTAAGGCCAGTAAGTCTCGTCTCAGATGAGAAAGATATAGACATCATAGTCTCTAAATCGAATGTAAAAAAGCTTGCTGCCAAGTTACAGGAAACTGGAGAAGAAGCAGTGGTAACTACATCCGTAGCAGAGCATTCTGTAGGAATTAAAGTAGAAGGAGATTTACTTCTGGATATTAAGACTAGAATCTGTTTCTTACCTAGTAAGTTTTATTCTTTTCCTTCTCCTCCACCCTACTCAGGCATTAGAGAAGAAAACGGAATTCTATTTCCAGATGTAGAAGATGAAAAGCTATTCACCTTTTGGATACTTCATTTCTTTTTAGACAAGAAGCACCCAAGCCTTTCTGGAAGCTTTGACATTTTCTGCGAAAAATATGGTGAAAATGCAGAGGAAATGTTAGCCTCATCCTTCTGCCAGAAATGGCTGTATAAAGTATTTAAAAGGAAGAAAGAAGATGCAGAATACGTACTTCACCAGTTCTGTAAAAACGACTTTCAAACCACACTCGAACTCACTCGCTTTACTAAAGAGCTTATTCTGAAAAGAAGCCTGCTCACACTTACTAAGTTCTATATAGAAAAAGTAAAATATGCTATCATCAGAAGAACAAAGAGAGAGTTTTATAAGCCGATTGCAGCTTACCACGGCTAAGAACGGTGAATACCTCATCATGCCTAATGCAGCTAAGCCTGCTTTTTTATTGCCTACTTTAAATAAAGAGGTATATGTAAAAGCATTAGCGCTTATTAAACCCATCTCAGGTAAAGGGGAACTAAAGAAGAGAATCTTAAGTTACGTGCCTCCTAAATGGTTGAAATCAGGGTTTCAAACACTAGATTTAAACAATCAAAATTCATCTGAAAGGTTCAGCATAATCCTTCCATGGAGTCAAAAAATTTGTGACAAGCTCACATACATTACATTCGACTTGGCTATGAAAGATATTACCGTTCATAAGTATGCTTTCACTCCTGAGACTAGAGCCATGGTCAGAAACGAAATGAAGTTTCTGGAAAACTTAAAGAACCATAAAGCCAAAGGAATTCACATTCCGGAACTCAAGGGATTTGAGGATGAACAAGAGTACACGTGTCTGCAGCAAAGCTTCGTGAACGGTATGCACATGAAGGAATTAACTCCCAAAGTATCAGCGTTTTTCTCAGCACTGGCTTCAGAATCTATCTTTCCGCTCAGTGACCATCCTTATATACAGAATCGTTTTCCTCTGATAGAAGAAACCCTCACTGAGTTCAGTCAGTTAGAACTGTTAGATGAATTAAAAAGTCATTACCATAAATTCCAGCAGGAAAAATTTAGAGTAGCCACCATGCATTCAGACTTTAGCAGTTCTAATACAGTACAAACCATGTCTAACGAGTGTGTCATCATAGACTGGGAAGATGCATGTGATGATGGAGTATGTATAGACACGGAGTATTTTAAATTCAGAAAAACACTTCAGCAGAGCAGCCAGTGGTCTATTAAAACTGCCGAACAATTCTTAGCCGTTTTTCATTACGTATTCTTTATGGCCAAGAAGAAAAACGCAGAAGCACTGGATAGTTTTCAGCTTAAAAACGGAATGTTTTCATTGAGATAAAAGAAACTACTTCTACTCCGCACTAATTTTATTTTCAGCACGTTCAGTTAGGGAAATTAATCCTTAATGAAACCCTCTAATCTTAAGCTATTAGCACTGGCAGGTGCTGTAGTCTTTACGCTGCTGTTCTACCAAAAAGACCTCGGTCTAAACCTATTTATCTTCGAGTGGCTAGTTCTATTGTTTTCATTCTTTTCTAAACGCATAGACTATAAAAGGAGGCTCTCCGTACTCAGCAGCATAAGTTTAGTCCTCTCCTCTTTTTTCATTTTACTCACCCACTCTGTGTTTAGCATGTTCATGAATTTAGTGAGCTATACGCTGTTCATAGGTGTTCATATTTATCCGCAGCTCAGGTCTGTAGCTCATGGATTCTTGTTGGGTTTTATAAATTTCTTTGCTGCGCAAAGCGAAATGTTCAAAAGAGACCTTAACTCAATTAAAGAAGGGCCTCAATTGAATTTAGGTAGTAGGTTATGGAAACTTCGCTTGTTTATCATTCCCACTATTCTCATTCTAATTTTTATCGGCTTTTACAGAAATTCCAATCCGATTTTTGAGGAAATGATAGCTTCTATAAGTCAGTATTTGCCAAGTTGGGAATGGCTAGAAAAACTTGATTTCACTTTAGTCATTACATTTCTCATTGGGTTGGCAGTAAGTGTTTGGAGCATCTTTAAGACTCGGGTAAAAAGTATAGAAGAAGACGGTTCGGTTACATCAGAAGAACTTGTTCGCTCCAGAAGACTTGGACTCATTAAGTTTAAGAACATGTCACTTAAGAATGAACTTACTTCTGCGGTATTTCTCTTTGCAGCGCTGAACATTCTTCTGCTTCTTCTTAACGGAATCAGAATGAATGATTCTCAAACCGGACACAACTCCATGAATCTTCCGGTAGATCTTGATGATGTCGAAAGAATTGAAGTAATCAAAGGTCCTGCAGCAAGACGATTCGGGCAGAACGCCTATGCCGGAGTGATTAATGTGATCACCAAAACGAATCCCGGAAAAAGAGTAAAAATAAGTGCAGAAGGAGGAGATTATGAAACGTATGGTTTTGGTCTGAACGCACAGCTTGGAAATGAAAAATTCTCCAATTCTTTACAGGCAAATTCTGCCGGTTCGCAGGGATATATGTACAATACGGATTATGAGATCAGAAGTGTATTTTATCAGAGTAAACTAAATATAAAAGATGGTGATATCAGACTTCAGGCTGGTTTTTCTGAGAAGAAATTCGGAGCAAACGGTTTTTATGCATCGAAAGCAGCTACGGAACAGTATGAAGAAACGCAGGCTTCAATTGTAAGTTTAGCACATCAGCAAAGATTTGGCAAGATGAAGCTCAGTTCAAATGTATATTGGAGAAGAGGGCAGGATATGTATCTTTTCAACAGACAGAAGCCAGAAATTTACCGAAATATG
>CAZTVP010000395.1:0-3114 GCA_964616995.1 uncultured Comamonadaceae bacterium | reverse complement strand
ATCATGAGTAGTTCTCCCTTAGCTTTGCCAACTCATGAAAGACAGAATCACCCGTACCGTTCCTAAGAAAGAAGAATCTAAATCAGGAATTTCTAAAATTGTCCGCAGCAAGTCTGGTAAGCCTAAAAAGGAAAAACTTACAAAAGGAAAAAGCGGAGAAAAGACCTTCTTTCATCCAAGAAGCAAACACAGAGGTCAGTATGACTTTGCGCAGCTCACAGCAGCACATGAACCACTAAAAAGCTATGTAAGACCAAATAAATACGGAACAGATTCTGTAGATTTTTCTAATCCGCTGGCAGTAAAAGAGCTGAATACTGCTTTATTAAAACATCATTACCAAGTAGAATATTGGGATATTCCAGAAGGTTATCTCTGTCCGCCTATTCCTAGTAGAGCAGATTATCTGCATCATGTAGCAGACTTGTTTTCAGATTTTCAACCAGCAGAAAAGCTCAAGCTAAAATGTTTAGACATAGGTGCTGGCGCCAATTGCATTTACCCAATCATTGGCATTAAGGAATACGGTTGGAGTTTTATAGCTTCTGAGTTAGATAATGAAGCCATTAAAAACATGGAACTACTGAAAGAAAAGATTTCAGGGTTGGAAAAACATCTTGACATTCGCAGACAAACAAATTCGGCAAGCATTCTAGAAGGCGTATTGAAGGAATCAGAGAAAGTAGATGTTCTGGTTTGTAATCCACCGTTTCATGAATCTGCAGATGCCGCTCATAAAGCCACAGCACGAAAAAACAAGAATCTAGGATTAGACAAAAAAGGAAAAAAAGCGGTCTTGAACTTTGGAGGGAAACCTACTGAGCTTTGGACATTTGGTGGAGAAAAACTCTTTATCTCTAACATGATAAAAGAGAGCGCTATTTACGCTAATAATGTCATGTGGTTTACTTCATTGGTTTCTAAAAAGGAGTCTTTAAATCCACTGAAGAAAGCCCTGGAAAAACTAAATCCACATCAAGTAAAAGTCATACGACTCAACCAAGGGAATAAATCTGGAAGAATCCTAGCCTGGACTTTTATGGATGAGGAGGCTCAGAAAGCATGGGTAAGTAAGAGATTGAAATAGTTTATATTGCGCTTATGAAGAAATTTTACCTATTAATATTCCTTTGCACCGCTTATACTTTTTTAAATGCTCAAAATCTCTCATTTGATCTGGCAGATCCACAACCAGAAATTTTTGAGGTTTACAGCGGCTCTCTGATAGCTGAAGATTTAGATGGAGATGGAGATTTGGACTTGGTTCAGTCTGGACTAGGAGAAAACTTCACCGGCCAGTCGGCTAGGGCTTCTGTTTTTTTGAATGATGGAGCTGGAAATTTCACATTGACCGAACAAGATTTTACCAATTTCTTTACTACCGAAAGAATCGTGGCAGATGACTTAGATGGAGATGGTGACATAGATTTAGTTATTGCTTCGCAAAACACTACAGACATTTACCTGAACGATGGAAACGCAATTTTCACTCTTTCAGATTCTAATCCGTTTACGGCTTATGACAGCGGACAGATTCTTTTAGAAGACATAGACCAAGACGGTGATGTAGATGCTATAGAATTTGGAACAGATGGTCAAAGTAATCCTTTTGCAGACATACATGTTAACAGTGGTACAGGAGATTTTTCAACTGCAGACGATATTGAACTAGTACCTCTGAATGTGGTCAATGCATCCTTTATAGATCTTGAAGGAGATGAAGATTCCGACCTCATAGTATTTGGAAGAAACACAGATAATGAGCTAGAAGTTAGAGTTTATGAAAATGATGGTTCTGGCGAGTTTAGTGAGCTAGAAAACCACGGATTAATTCCTCATGAAACTGGAGATGTCAGTGTAGGCGATGTAGATAATGATGGAGATGAAGATGTTCTTATTCAAGGTATGAATTCTGAATCGGAAGTAATTACATGTTTATATCTAAATGATGGGAACGGTACATTCTCTCCGCTAGAAAACGCTCCTTTTCCAGACATGTTTGCAGGTACAAATGCCTTCGGAGATTTAGACAATGATGGTGATCTTGATATTTTTATAATAGGATCACAGGATGGAGGATTGCCAAATATTTTTGGGATTGTTTTCCAAAATTTAGGAGGTAATAATTATGTAGCTGCCGATACCTTGGGTGGAGAATACATAGCTGAAGTTTGTATTGCCGACTTGAATGGAGATGGTAAAAAAGATATCCTAACTCAAGGATTTGTAGATGATACCAATCTTTGGTGGAACAATACTATTATTTCAAGTATTTCAGAAAATGTAGCCAGCGGTTTTCAGGTTTATCCAAATCCTTCGAATGGAACAGTTAACATCAATGGACTGAATCTTTCAGAAGTTTCTCAAATGAAATTAATCAATACTCTTGGTCAAGTTGTGTTTGAAAAAGATAATCTTAATTCAGAGACAATTTCATTACCTCTTTCTTTAGAAAACGGGATGTATTTTATGAAAGTAAAAGTTGGAGAAAAGTATTTAGAAGAGGAGTTAATGATCTTTAGATAAACTCTAACTTTCAGAAATACTACAATTGAACTTGAATTTTCTTCAATTCATTTTCAAAAGTGAAAATCAGCTATCGAGGGGTTTTACATTTGGTTAGAAATTAATTTAAATGATTCCATTCCTCACCGAATTAAAGTCCAGAAACGAACCACTATTTTATTTTGGGCTTATCTGCTTGTTAGCTTCTGTGATTTTCATGCTACTTGCGCAAACTACATCTACACAAGTATTTGGAGTAAATGCATGGTATAAGCCTTTTAAGTTTGCCTTTTCTACCACTTTATACGCTTGGGCCATGGGCTGGTATTGTTACTATTTGACAGATTTCAATTTGAGTTGGTTCAATTGGTCGGTAATTATTTTACTCGGATTTGAAATAGCCTACATAGCACTTCAAGCAGGACGAGGGCAACTTTCTCATTTCAATGACTCCTCTCAGTTTTACTCTATGATGTTCGGAATTATGGGACTAGCTGCTACGGCTGTAACGCTATACACGGCTTATGTCGGGTTCTTATTTTTAAAGCAGTCTTTTCCAGATTTACCTTCATATTACGTTTGGGCTATCAGATTTGGGATTATTCTGTT
>CAZTVP010000394.1:0-3115 GCA_964616995.1 uncultured Comamonadaceae bacterium | reverse complement strand
TTGGCAGATAGGATTTCTTAAGAAATACTTGAAAGTAGCCTCTGCATAAGGCGTTACATCAAATGGCTCATTTACATCTACACCAGCTAATTCAGATGCGGTTACGTTTCTTACTGTGTTTCCACAAGCCTCTCTGAGTGTAACATCATCTTTTTCAAGCTCTGCCCAAAGTTGAGGCGTTCTGTCTAAACTCACGTAGTGAATCTGTATATCTTGTCGAGTAGTAATATGAAGTTTACCTGTAGAATACTCGTCACTTACATCGGCTATTCTTCTGAGCTGATTAGACTTGACTCTACCAAATGGCAGTTTGATTCTGATCATCTGCACTCCAAACTGACGCTGACCGTAAACTCCTCTAGCCAATCTCAGACTTCTGAATCTTTCTTCATCTACTTTTCCTTCTTTGAAAAGCCGGATTTTTCTTTCTAGTTCTATGATGTCCTTTTGGACTATAGGGTTTTCAAACTCTGTTCTAAAACTCTTCATTTCTTTCTAGCTTAAAATAGGTTTTGACTTAAGTATCTATCGCCTCTATCGCAGGCTATGGTTACTATTAATGCGTTTTCTAATTCTGAGGCTAATTTTAAAGCTGCAGTCATGGCTCCTCCTGAACTTATGCCTACAAAAAGGCCTTCATCCTTAGCCATTCTTTTCATGGTAGTTTCCGCTTCATCTCTGCTTACGTCTATTATTCTATCTACTCTTTCTGGCTCATAAATCTTAGGCAAAAACTCTGGAGACCATCTTCTGATTCCAGGAATTCTAGAACCTTCTTGAGGTTGAGTTCCTATGATTTGCACCGCAGGATTTTGTTCTTTTAAAAATCTGGAGGTTCCCATTATGGTTCCTGTAGTTCCCATAGCAGACACGAAGTGCGTGATTTTACCTTCCGTAGCTTCCCATATTTCTGGGCCAGTTGATTTGTAATGTTGATTTGGATTGGCGTGATTACCGAACTGATTCAGAATGTGATAGCCTTTTTCCTTGGCTAATTCTTCTGCATGGGTTCTGCTAAACTCTATGGTGCCTTCTTCTGGAGTGAGAATCACCTCTGCTCCGAAGGCTTTCATAGTTTGGATTCTTTCTGCACTGGAATTCTCTGGCATTACCAGTGAAATTTTCAATCCTTTTATGGCAGCTATCATGGCTAATGCTATACCAGTATTTCCGCTAGTAGCTTCTACTAAATGGTCTCCCGGTTTGATTTTTCCGCGGTGCAATGCATCACTTATCATCCCCAAAGCCGCTCTGTCTTTTACGCTTCCTCCTGGGTTATTTCCTTCCAGTTTAGAAAAGATTTTAACTCCAGGTTTGGGCGAAAATGAACTCAATTCAGCCAATGGGGTTTTTCCTATGAGTGAAATAATGCTCATGCTAAACAGCTTTACCGAATGATTGAGGATTAGGAGTTTCGTAGTAGATTTTAGAGCCTGCTGGAACCGATTTAATCAGCCAAACATTTCCTCCAATGATGGAATTATCACCTACCAGAGTATTTCCACCAAGAATAGTCGCGCCAGCATAAATCACCACATCATTTCCTATAGATGGATGTCTTTTTATGTTAGGAGAATTCTTATCTACACTTAATGCTCCTAGTGTCACTCCTTGGTAAATCTTTACATTGTTACCTATGACAGTAGTTTCACCTATTACTACTCCTGTGCCGTGGTCAATACAAAAATTCTCTCCAATAACAGCACTTGGGTGAATGTCTATTCCTGTTTCTCTGTGAGCATGCTCACTAATGATTCTAGGAATATTAGTTACTCCCAGTTTATCTAACTCATGAGCTATACGGTAAGAAGCCACAGCGTAGAAAGATGGGTAAGCATAACGTACTTCTAAATGACTTTTGGCTGCTGGGTCTCCATTAAAAATAGCCAGTGTATCTCCTTCTAGTTTAGATACTACTTCTGTCAGCTGATTGAAAAAAGTATCTACCAAGTCATGAGCTTCTATCTCTTGATTGATGTTGATGAAATACTCTAGTTCAGATTCAAGCGCTCTAATCTTAGCGTTAAAAGTTTCCTCATCTATAGTTTGTTTCTCAGCATACTCAGGAACCACCAGTGCTATGACTTTTGAAAACCACTTTATGATGTCTTTTGTGTGAAGCAACGAGCCCTTCTCAAGCTGCTGTTCAAACAATATTTTTTTTAATTCTCTTTTCATGTTTTAATTTTTTGGTCAAAAAAAAAGCCCTCGAATAAACGAAGGCTTTTTGTGTATTATTAGGTTATTATTATCTACTCAAATTCACGCACAGAAGCCTTGCTGTTGACATTACAACAACAACACATACAACATGTATTTGCGCTTCTTAGCATGATGCAAAGATACGAAAGATTTTTTCGACATTTCCAAAATTAATTTTGGTTAAATCTTTAATCAATTGATTGTTAATTAAATAATCAGCTTTTTCCAATGCCTTTACTAACAAATAAAGACCCCAATTCCAGAAATGAAGAACTCAGCGAAATAAAATCTCGTCAATTTTTAAGCTCTTTCTTTCTCCTTTTTTAGCGTGTGGTGTTATCTCTAAAATGAAGTGTTCTGTCTTCCTTAGAATTTTCTTCAATTTAGGTTTTCCGAGTAGTCTTAAAGTATGACTGAAATACTCTTTATCCGATTCAAAAAGACCTATGGTATTCGAGGTTCTGATATGCACCTTTTCGCCATTTTTTAAGTAGGCATAAAGTGCTACTTTTTTCGGAGGGAAGGTGTTTTCTTCTTTATCCAATAAGGAGCAAATTTCTACTTCTTGAATGGACTTTTCAGCCTTAAAATGAATAACTGCTTTGTCTTCATTAAAGGTTAACCATTCCTTTGACTGACTATTTAGTCCAGCTTTAACACCATCTACTAAAGAGCCATAGTCACCAAGGAGCTCTGCTTCTACATCTGATTTTTTATAGACTCTGACTCTTGTCACCGGGCTATCCGCATAGTCAGGATGAGAGACTTTAAATCTGAGCGTAGTGGTTTCGGTAACTGTAAGTTCACTTGGACTTTCTCTAAAGAATACAGTTCCCCCGAAAGTAGTTTCTCTCAAGACTACAGCTCCATTCATAGATGTATTTACTTTAATGGTGCATGTATCTGAAAAAAT
>CAZTVP010000393.1:0-3115 GCA_964616995.1 uncultured Comamonadaceae bacterium | reverse complement strand
ACTACAATGGGCTTCATATAAGGATGCTGCAGATCAAGCTGGTATCTCTAGGTTGTATTCTGGTGATCAAACGGCACAAGGTGATTTAGCAGGAAGAAGATTAGGCACTGAAGTAGGGGAGTTAGCGGTAGCAGAAGCAGTCAGTTTTACAGGAGATGGTCAAGTAGTTCTAACTTCTTTTTGGTCAAATATTGACTTAGTAAGTGACCAGAATGTAATTAGTCAGTTAGTTCTTAGTGCATCATTCGAAGGGAGCATAGATAGTTCGGTATTTCCTGAGCTACAGTTTATGAATGACTTGGAAGGAAGTATTCAATTGGTTGAATCAGAGTGGACTTCTACTCATGAATTTTCATGGACATTTGATTTAGAAGATATGAATGTGAATATTCCAGAAATCAGTGTGACTGTTACAAATGCCCAAAGCCTATTTGGGACAGAGTTAGAACCGCTAACATTCGAAAATGTATTTGGAATTGACACAGAAAACCCTCTTTTAGAAACTGAGAGTTTTTCTACTCTTTTAGTAACAGATGAAGAATCAGGGGGAGAATTAGCCATCGATTTGAACTTTTCTGAATCTTTGAATGAGGAAGTTTCACCAGAAATTAGTTTCATTACTGAGACTCCTAATTCTATAACGCTACAAAGCTCCGAGTGGGTATCTGATAGTACATTCAGATTTAGTTTTATTATTTCAGATGAAGAAGAAGAGTTAGAAGTTCTATTCGAATACTCTCAAGCTAGAGATTTGGCAGGTAATCAAATGGTAAACACCCCAAGTAATGAAACTTTAATAATAGATAACCGAAATCCACTTGTTTCAGTTTTTGCGAATACCTATGATGTTCAATTAGAAAATTCAGGTGAATCTGGATTTCAAATCTATCTGATTTTTGATGAACCTATGAATGAAGGAATATTACCATCAATAGAATTTCCTGTTGAAGATCCTAGCCCTTTATTGACTTTAAATGAGGAACAGACTTATTGGAATCAAAACGTATTTTACTCTTCCTTCAATGTTTTTGATGAACTAGAACCGTTACCTTTTATTGATATTGAAATTAGTCAAGCTGAAGATGTGCATGGAAATCAAATGGTTGAGTCCAATCAAGAAGATTGGTTTAGCATTCTTTTGAATACTTATTTATCAATTAGTTATGATGAGGAAAAGGCAGTATTAATTTATCCGAATCCTACTGAAAACATACTTTTTATACAACTAGGCCAAAGAGATGTCTATGGTTCAAGTTCAATGGTTCAGGTTTATGATATGACGGGAAAAAGAATACTTCAGAACCTCATTCCTTCCTCAGAAAACTCCGTGAAGATAGAGACTTCAAAATGGAGAAATGGATTGTACAGAGTAGTGGTGAGTGGTGATAACGGAGTTTGGACTGAAATGATAGAAGTGCGGCATTAATATTTATAAAAGGGTCTAGGCTAAAAACTAGTATTAAGTCTCTTCCTCTACCTTCTCCCAAATCATATCAGCCGTAAGGTAGAAGCTACCTTGATAATCCCAGTTACACTCGGTAGGAGAAATGATAGAGAGAAAGTGCTCACCAGATTCCCTCTGGTAGAGATGGTAGATTTGACCTATAACCGGCTCAAAGCTGAACTTAGAAGCATGAATCAGTTCATTATAGTGAAACTGAGCCATCATTTTTTCATACTCTTCTTTTAGTTCCATAAACTTAGCCTGCACCTTATGGTTAATCTTAGCTATGCTTCTGTTTTTCCAAGCAGAGGTATCAGTGGTTGTAATAGAAGGAGCGCCCACATTAGTGGCGTATGGTTTTAGAGCAGCATCATATTTCTGCTCTTTTTCATTGTACACTACGCTGTCTGGTCTTTCCTTTTCTCCGCTCATTTAGAAGTGATTAAAATCTAAATACAAAGTTAGCTTGAACAGGCAGAAAAGCCTTTCACAGAAATATACCTATGATAAGCGGTTGGTTAAACCCGAATGATGCGTTAGGGTTTCGTCATGATATTTCAAACAACACAGAAATCAGGACTTTTATGAATTTCAGCATAGCATCGATATGGTTAAATTCAAAAAGTAAGTGAAACATCTGATTTCAAAGTGGTTTGAGATAGGAATAGATACTCTAATGCGTAATTCGGGTTAAACCTGTTCTGCGCTAGGATTAGTATTGAGTTCATTTGAAAAATCCATGTTTTCATTGAACTCATCTATCATATTCAGTAAGTCATGATTAATCCGAATCATATAAAGTGCTTCATCACTAGGGATTTCTAATACATCCATATAATTTCCATCTGCAGTCTTAATAGATGTTAGGTCAGCGTCAGAAAATCCTTTTGGGTAATTGTCTCGGATGAGAAGCATGTGTTTATCGGTGATATTCCGATAGTCCTTGAAAATACGTTTCATGAGTGTGGGTTTTTAATGAATATTTCTACTTCACTCTTACCTCACTATTTCAGTCAGCTCGTCTTGATGGTGTTAAATTAGGTTTTATTTTTGGGAATAGCAAAATGCCATCATATTGAAATAAAAAAAGCCTCTCCAAAAAGGAGAGGCTTTTTAAAAGTACTCGAGGCGGGTTCCGATAGCTATCGGAATGAACCCGCACGACCAGATGGTCACAAGATTTTAAGTCTTGCGTGTCTACCAATTCCACCTCCAGATAGCTATCGGGACGAGCATGATTGAGATTTTAAAAAGGAATGATTCGGATAACTTTCTATTCAGAATACTTGGCTTGGAGTCTTTCTGCCATTTCAGGATATAATGCCAGGTTTTTTATATAGGATTTACTCTTCATCCTTTTGATGTGGAGTTCAATCATCCTAGCTTGTTGGTACTCTAATTGTTCTAATTTCCAAAAACACTCCCAATCAGAAGCCTTGTTTGTGAACGCCTGCCTAAAATGAGAATTATGCTCCTCCAATCTTGTGGTGAAATCAGAGCAGCTTCCAGTATAAAAGGAGTCTAAAGACTTGGAGTATAGAATATAAACTGTAGCCATTCATTAAAAAAGCCTCTCCAAAAAGGAGAGGCTTTCTAAAAGTACTCGAGGCGGGACTTGAACCCGCACGACCAGATGGTCACAAGATTTTAAGTCTTGCGTGTCTACCAATT
>CAZTVP010000392.1:0-3126 GCA_964616995.1 uncultured Comamonadaceae bacterium | reverse complement strand
ATTAGACCCTAGACTAGTAACTTACGTATCTATGGCCGTGGCCAAGGCTGCCATAGAATCAGGAGTAGCCAGAGAAGAGATTACGGACTGGGATGAATATCAACTCTCGCTAGAAAAAAGACTTGGCAATGACAACAAGCTTATGAATACTATTACGGATAAAGCTAAGAAGAATCCGAAAAAAGTAGTGTTTGCCGAAGCAGATAATTTTAAAATACTTAAGGCAGCTGAAAACGCCTTAGAAGACGGTATAGCAGAACCAATTTTGCTTGGTGAAGAAGATAAGATTAAATACATCATAGAAGAGAACAATCTAGAACTTTCTGGTGCTGAAATCATAGACCCTAAACTTTATACAAGGAAACAGCAGCGTGAAGAGTTCGGTCAGCTGTTATTTAAAAAAAGACAGCGTAAAGGTCTGACCCTAGCAGAAGCAGAAAAGTTAATGAGAGACCGAAACTACTTCGGTGCTATGCTCTTAGAAACAGGCTATGCAGATGCTATGATTTCAGGAATGACTAGAAATTATAGAGAAGTAATCAAACCAGCACTCAAAATAGTTGGGCTAGAAGAAGGAAATAGTCTCGTAGCTGGTATGTATATACTACAAACCAAGAATGGCCCCGTATTCTTTGCTGATACCACAGTAAATGTAGATCCTACCGCTGAGGAAATAGCAGAAATCACCTCTATGGTAGCTTCTACCGTCAGAAGGTTTAGAATGAGACCTAAAGTAGCACTTCTCTCGTACTCAAACTTCGGTTCTTCTAAGGGGACTGATCCAGAGAAGATGGCCAAGGCAGTTTCTATTCTCCATGAGCAGGAACCTAACCTAGCCGTAGATGGTGAAATCCAAGCCAACTTCGCACTAAATAATGATATGATAAAAGAAGTGTATCCTTTTTCAGATCTAAAAAACGGAAGAGTAAATACGCTCATTTTTCCGAATTTATCCTCAGGAAATATAGCCTACAAGTTAATGCAGGAACTAGCTGGAGTAGAAGCCATAGGACCTATCCTCCTCGGGATGAAAAAGTCTTTCCACATCCTCCAACTGAACTGCTCAGTAAGAGAAATAGTAAATATGACCACCATAGCAGTGGCAGAAGCACAGTCTAAAAAATGATAGATTATCTTAAAGGAAAACTTGTAGAAAAGTCTCCTACGCACGCCATAATTGAATGTGGTGGTATAGGCTATTTCGTAAATATCTCTGTCACTACATTCGGAAAACTGCCAGATGATGAAAACTGTATGATATGGACACAGTTTATAGTCAGAGAAGATGCGCAAATTTTATACGGATTTGCCGATAAAGAAGAGAGGGAAATCTTTAAAAAACTTATCTCAGTTAGTGGTGTAGGAGCTAATACTGCCCGCATGATTCTTAGTAGCATGAACCCTGAAGAAGTAAGGCTTACCATCCAAAACCAAAATGCTACTGCACTTAAATCTATTAAAGGAATAGGTGCCAAATCTGCGCAAAGAATTATTGTAGATTTGCACGACAAAATTTCTGGATTAGAAAAAAATCAAGAAAATATAACTTTTGTAAGCAATAGCATCAAAAATGATGCGTTAATAGCACTGTCATCCTTAGGATTTGATAAAACCAAAACAGATAAAACCCTTGATAAATTAATACAGGCGCATGGAGAAAACGTTTCTGTAGAGGAACTTATAAAGCTAGCGCTCAAGCAGTTGTAAAAGAATAGTGAGATTCAAGGCTAAAAATACGATTAGGCTCTCAGTAGCTTTATTACTGGCTATTACCGTAATTTCTGGATATGCTAAATCAGCTTTCCATAGCTATATAGTACCCGTAATTTCCACACCGGAGGAGTCTCCTTTCAGAGAAATTCATCCATCAGATACCACAGATCTTCCTTTTCCTATCCAAGACCAAGGAATCAATCCTACAGAACAGGGTATTTCTGGTGTAAATCTCCAGGATCCTGACAATGTTCAAACTGAAGTAGTTTACGACCCTGAAACAGGTAATTATGTTATGGTGCAAACCATCGGAGACAGCCTTTATTATAGAACTCCTATCGAATATACTCAGGATGAATACCTGCGGTATGACTTTTCTAAAAGTCTATCAGAATTCTGGAATAAACAACAGGATAAGGTAGATGAAGAGTCTCAGGCATTCGCGCCTAAAATGACTATTGATAGTAAAGGATTTGAGAACATCTTCGGAAGTAATGAAATAGAAATAAGACCACAAGGATCAGCAGAACTCACTTTCGGAGTAAATGTGAGTAAAACAGACAACCCTAGGATTCCTCAGCGTCAAAGAAGTATTACCACTTTTGACTTCGATCAGAGAATACAATTGAACGTAGTAGGAAATATAGGAACCAAGCTACAGCTTTCTACCAACTATAATACTGAAGCCACTTTCGACTTCGAGAATCAGATGAAGCTCGAATACACCGGGAGTGAAGATGAAATCATTCAAAAAATTGAGGCAGGAAACGTAAGCTTACCTCTTTCTGGTTCTTTAATTCAAGGCTCACAGAGTCTATTCGGAGTGAAATTAGAGACCAAATTTGGAAGATTAAGAAACACCACCGTACTATCTCAGCAGAAAGGAGAACGGAAAGAAATTACCGTAGAAGGAGGGGCACAAACCCAGACTTTTGATATTACTGCAGATGCTTACGAAGCTAACAGGCACTACTTCCTATCTAATTATTTTAGAGACCAGTATGATGTAGCCATGCAGAGTTTACCGAT
Source organism: uncultured Comamonadaceae bacterium (assembly GCA_964616995.1). GTDB lineage: Bacteria > Bacteroidota > Bacteroidia > Flavobacteriales_D > Sanyastnellaceae > ASP10-05a. The sequence goes on along the minus strand of CAZTVP010000392.1, from coordinate 384 downwards.
AGTTAATTCTGCCATAAACATAACCAGAATAGAAGTATGGGTAGTCAATAACCAAGCTAATACACAAGATGTACGAAACCTAGTAGCCTTCACTGATTTAGGAGAAAATATAGAGTATAGCTCCAGTGGTTACACAAACCCAAACTTGCTCTTTCCTAGTAATTCAGAAACTCTTCCAGACAATAATCAGAACGCCATTTATGACATAATGGTGAACAATCCCGAAGTCTTAGGTTACAGTGGAGCCATAAGCGCGGTGCAAAGTCTAAATCAAGGATTCCAACAAGGAATACATTATGAAAGAGTAGGAAATGCCAGAAAACTAAGCGCATCAGAATTTACGTATAACAGCAGACTAGGATTTATCAGTTTAAGACAAGCCTT
>CAZTVP010000391.1:0-3150 GCA_964616995.1 uncultured Comamonadaceae bacterium | reverse complement strand
CTGAGCATCTGGAGCCTTATGAAAGTACAGATAACCACCGAAAATCTCATCAGCTCCTTCACCAGAAAGTACCATTTTTATTCCCATAGACTTAATCACTCTGGCCAGTAAATACATCGGGGTAGAGGCTCTTACCGTAGTAATATCATACGTTTCCAAGTGATAAATAACATCTCTAAGTGCGTCTAATCCTTCTTGTACAGTGAATGTAACTTCATGATGTACCGTTCCTATTTTATCTGCTACTTTCCTAGATGCCGCTAAGTCTGGAGAACCTTCTAACCCTATAGCGAATGAATGCAGCTGCGGATACCAAGCATCTGAAGCCCCATCAGATTCTACACGCTTTGCCGCGAATTTCTTAGCTACAGCTGCCGTAATAGAAGAATCAAGTCCGCCAGATAGTAAAACTCCGTAAGGAACATCACTCATGAGTTGCCTTTTTACTGCATCCTCAAGTCCTTTTCTCAGAGCGGCTTTATCTGAAGTGGTGTTTTCTACCGCAGAGAACTCTTCCCACGTTTTATGATGCCAAGGCTTAATTTCTCCTTCTTCTGAGTATAAATAATGTCCAGGAGGGAAAGTTTCTATTTTATTGCACTTGCCTTCTAATGCTTTTAACTCACTGGCTACGTAGTAATTTCCTTTTTCATCCCAGCCATGATATAGCGGAATTATGCCCATGTGGTCACGCGCTATCAGGTAAGCGTCTTTTTTTGTGTCATAGAGTGCAAATCCAAAAATTCCGTTCAATTCATGAATAAAATCAGCTCCTTTTTTCTTGTATAACCCTAGAATCACTTCACAGTCTGATTTGGTCTGAAAGTCATAATCTAGAGTTAGGGTTTTTCTGATTTCTCTGTGGTTATAGATTTCTCCGTTAGCGGCTAATATGAGGTTTTTGTCTCTGCTGCGCAATGGTTGTCCACCACTAGCAGGGTCAACAATGGCCAATCTTTCGTGAGCAAGTATGGCATTGTCAGACATGTAAATTCCTGACCAGTCTGGGCCACGGTGCCTGATTTTTTTAGCCATATTGAGGACTTCTTCTCTGAGTTCTTCGGATTTGGTTTTTAGTTCGAAGGCTGCTACTATTCCACACATTACAATCTTTTTTTTGAATCCACATTCTGAAAAGTCTCTTTATCGCCAAACTCTGCGTTACTTTTAAAATCTATTCCTTATTAACATGAAGTTAACTGCGGTGCAAGATTTTAAAAAAGCCTTGATTTTGTCGCAAATAGACTTTTATGGATGAATTCTAGTTTTTATAAATATTTTGATACAAATTTATTCAAATATTAAATAAACACCTAAATTTGATTTAAAATTTTAAGTTTGGATAATATTGATATTAAGATTTTAAACGCATTGCAAAGCAACTCAAGAGCAAGCATAACGAGTATAGCAGGGGACTTGAAAATCTCCAATGTAGCTACTCAGCAGCGCATTCAGAAAATGGAAAAAGCCGGTGTGATTAAAGGATATGGGGTGGAACTGGACATGGAAAAGTTAGGGTTTAAGACTACTGCTTACATAGGGATATTTTTAGAAAGAGCTAAGGACTATAAAGATGTCTTGAAGAAAATGAATGATATTTCAGAAGTGAGAGAGATTCATTTTACCACTGGTAATTACAGCATCTTTGCTAAAATTCAAGCGAGGGATAACAAGCATTTAATGAATGTTCTAAACGAAAAAATACAGAGCTTGGATGGGATTTCCAGAACAGAAACCTTCATATCATTAGATGGGCATGTTACTAAAACTCCTTTAGTATTAGACTCTAATCAGTAATCTGTCTTAATATCCTTATTAAAAGGAACTTTGAACTGATAGGCTAAGTTCTCATCTTGAGTATCATCCAGCACGTCTAATCCGTAAACTACTTCTTTAGGATTTCCATAAACGAATGTCCCAAAGGCTCTGTCCCACAGAGAGAAAATGTTTCCGTAGTTACTGTCTGTCCATGGGCGTTCAAAGTGATGGTGGAACTTGTGCATGTCTGGAGTAATGAATACCAAGCTTAAGGCTTTATCTACCGACTTTGGGAGAGAAATATTAGCATGAGTGATATAGGTAAACAGGATAGTACAGATTTTATAGAATACGTAAAATGCAAGTGGAGCTCCCAAAAGCACAATGGCTATCAACCCGAATACCTCTCTCATGACATAATCTCCAGGATGATGTCTGGTTCCTGTGGTAGCATCTACATGAGTATCTGAATGATGAACCATGTGAAAACGCCACATAAAACTCACCTTATGAAGCAGGTAATGAACGATATACTGAGCCAGAAAATCAAAGACCATAAGCGCTATCAAGAGTTCAGCCCAAACGGGCAGTTCGATTAGATGTAACAGTCCAAACTGATTAGTCTCCAGAAAGACAAATACTCCAGCTATCAGCAGTCCAAAGAGTACATTAATAATAAGACTACAGAGAAGAAAAATGAGGTTGATTCCCGCATGTTTCCATTTACCATAGGTCATTTTTATGAGCGGAGTCCCGAATTCCAATAGCCAAGAAGCACCCAGACAGATGAATATCCAAGAGAGCTTTTGCCCAGCAGACATTTGTTCGAAAAAGAGTAGAAATTGTTCCATCCTCGAAAGATAAATCAAAAGTGTAAGAATGGCTAAAGAAGATTTTCTCCGAAAGTCTACATCCTTAATTCTCCCAAACATTCTGACGAAACTCAGAATTCTCGTAGAAATTCACACCATTGATAATAGCATTATTATCCGGCCCACCTAAGAATCCGATACTGAAGCACGAGTCGGATGCTACCTCAGAGAGTGCATCACTCATGCATAGACCTGGACTGAAAACATATACCGTTTCTTCTTGGAAAAGGTACTGAGCCACAGCAGCACCTTGTTCACAATACATAGAATCTAGTTCGAACTCTTCTATCTTAAGCTCCATGCACAATGCAGGAACTGGCAGTGGTTCTTCTTGAAACGGTTCTTCCTTTGCACAGCTGAACCAACTTAGACTTGTGATTATGAATAAAATAAAGACGGTGTACTTCATCAGTTAAATAATAATCCTATGCGTAGATTAAAACGGTGAAGATACGTGTTTGTTTTTACTGGATAAGATTTCTGCTCGAAGCCGTCCCACCACTGTTCTTGGTATTCTCCT
>CAZTVP010000390.1:0-3176 GCA_964616995.1 uncultured Comamonadaceae bacterium | reverse complement strand
TGTAATCACCAAATTTGATAGTGAGGGAAATTTTATAGACAAAGTAGTTTTTGGAAATGTGCAATATTTTGAAGGATGGGCAAACATTAACAAGTTGAGCGATGGAAATTTTGTGTTTTGTACAGCACGGCAAGATTCAGATGATCAGAGTAATTATAGAGTAGTGAAATTTGATGAGAACCTTAACATTATTTGGGATAAGTCTTATTATTTCTATTCCATAGAAGTAGCTTTAGTTCAGATCAAAGAAACTTCAGATGGGTCACTCATAGCCTGTGGAACTTGGGAAGACCAAGTGACCAGCCATGATTTTGGAGTACTACTGAAACTAGACAGTGAAGGAGAGCTCATTTGGCACAGGCTTTACCAACATGCCAATGAGGGCGTTTTCCAGCTCAATAGACTGTATGACGTAGTAGAAGTCCCAGATAATGAAGGTTATGTAGCCTGCGGAGAACGTAATGGAGGGCCGCTAGGTCAGAACTACTGGGTACTAAAAGTAGATGAAATGGGATGCTTGGTAGAAGGGTGTGATACTGTTACTTCTATTACAGAAATAAAAGAGCTTGAGCAGCTAGAACTAGCAGTAGGGTCTAACCCAGCTTCAGACGTACTAAATGTATATTTACCCGATGCTCCTCCCAAATTGAGAACATCTAATTTTAGATTAGAACTTCAAAATCTGGAAGGAAAAGTTGTGGAATCATTACCAGTTCAGCTTGTAGGTGCTACGCTAATTTTGGATGTGAAAGACTATCCTAGAGGTACTTATTTACTAAAGCTTAAAACGGGTAAAAGAGTACTATCAACACGAAAAATCATTCTTATATGAGTAGGTTCATAAAACTAAGTTTTTTACTGACGATAATATTTTTTGGTAAAGTCACTAATGGACAGGAGTATGTACCATTCCCAAGTGATAGTGCGGTTTGGACAGAATCAGTCTATTATTTTAGTCTATTTACTGGGTGGTATAGCGATACCTACGAGATTTCAGGAGATACAATAATTTCTGATGTTAGTTTTCAAAAGGTTTATATTAATGCTGAAGGTCGTCCTGATTTGAATGGAACTCATTATGTAGGAGCTATCAGAGAAGAGGATAGAAAGGTTATGTTTAAACCAGACTCTATTTTCATTCATGATCCAGAAAGCCCTAATTCAAGCGCTTATGCCGCTTTTCCAGTAGATTCACTTTTTACGTTATATGATTTTCAGGATATAAATGTGGGGGATACGCTTAACTATCCAAGCTCTCAGGTATATGAAGCTTTCGGATACAATTACGTGGTTAATGATCTTTTTCAAGAAAATATAGGTGGAATTGATAGAACTGTATACCAGCTCTCATACTCATACGAAGATTGGTCATTTCTTCCCACCAGTGGGCCATTTTCGTACATTTATTTTATTGAAGGAATAGGGTCGTCTAACGGTCTTTTTTCACCATATAGAAAAAGGACTTGGGAAAATAATGTAGATTGTTCAATTTTAACATGCTATGAGGATAGTGCAACTTTTTGGGAAAATGATTTTCATGATGATGACTTAACCAATGAAATCCTTCAGTGTGATATTATTAATACTTCAATTGAAGAAATAAACAATGAGCAAATTACCGTTTACCCTAATCCAGCTTCAAGTTTGCTGTCCATAGATTTTAGTTCATCTATGAGAGGTGTTAAAGGATCTAATTCCATTGTAACCATAAGAAATAATATCAATCAAATAATAAATGAGCAAGCTGTAAATAGAAGTCAAAGAGTTTATGAGCTGGATGTTTCAGATTTAGAACAAGGCATTTACTATTTAAGCATTCGTTCGGAGAATAATCAGGTCATCTATTCTCAAAAACTAGCCGTGGAATAGTTCCTTTATCCAAGTTTCACTTAGAAAAAACGAGATGAAACCCACACAAGTTTACCTTCAATTTACCGTTCATTAGCTGATAGAATCGATATTTGGAGCAGATAACAAATCCAGATTTTCGGATAAATTCAGTCAGATTAGTACCAGACAACTTTTATATCAGTTGATGATATGCATGCTTTTAGTGCATTTCGGATGTGAGCTATGTGCTCAAGAAACAGAGGTGGTCTATACGAATGAACGGGCTAAATGGCTGGTGATTTCTGAAGACACTACGCGAATAGATTCACTGAGTTTAGTTCCTCAGACGTTTGAAATTATAGCTGATTCGTCAGCCTTTAGCGGTACTTATGACGTAGATGAAATGAGCGCGCTTTTCATTTCTCCCGGGGTAAAAGATGTGGATTCTATCTATGTAAAGTACAGAGTGTTTCCCATTCTATTTAATAAGGTCTATAAGAACAAAGACAAGTCCCTTATTAGAAGAGGAAAAGAGGGAGAAAGTGGATTTAATCCGGGTTATGCATACACTCCAGAGAGCATCATAGAAGGCTATAATTCAGAAGTAAGGATTAATAAAAGCGGCTACATTAGCCGTGGAATTAATGTAGGAAACAGTCAAGACCTCAGTGTAAACTCAGACTTGAATCTCCAGCTTACGGGTTACCTTACAGAAGATTTACAGCTGCTGGCATCCATCAGTGACGCCAATATTCCGATTCAACCAGGCGGAAATTCTCAGACACTTCAGGACTTTGACCAAGTCTATATCAATGTGTTTAACGATAAGATTTCTCTGACTGGAGGTGATTATGTTTTGCGCAGCAAACCTTCTACCTACCTTACCTATTTTAAAAGAGCACAAGGAGCCAACGTAACCTTGAATTTAGAGCAGGAAAACCAAGGGAAACACGAGCTCATGGCCAGTGCCGCAGTGAGCAAGGGAAAATACGCACGTAACATTTTCACCGCTACCGAAGGAAATCAAGGGCCGTACAGACTCACAGGGCAGGAGGGAGAAGCATTCGTTATCATTTTAGCGGGAACCGAAAGGGTATTTATAGACGGACAGCTGCTCAAGCGTGGAGAGGATTATGATTATGTAATAGATTATAACTCGGCAGAACTGACCTTTACGCCTAATCAGCCTATCACTAAGGACAAACGAATCCAGGTGGAATTTCAGTACTCTGACCGTAATTATGCGCGGTCTATTTTTCAGTTTTCAGACCATTTTACATCTAAAAATACCAAGGCTTACATATCTGCATATAGCGAACAAGATGCTAAAAACCAGAGTCTTCAGC
>CAZTVP010000389.1:0-3192 GCA_964616995.1 uncultured Comamonadaceae bacterium | reverse complement strand
TGCCCGAGGTCTAGCGGTTCAAAGATTTTTGGATAAGGAGTTGACATATGATTATTTTGGTTAAAACGAATATAATTTATTCTAAGTCGTCAAATCTATCTATGAAGTCATTTCTTTTCTTCTTACTAGCTATCATCATGTAGCTGAACTTGGCACCTTTGGCACCCTTTGTTCTTCTTTTATCATCTTTAATTTCTGCTAGAGCTGCTGTAAAGTCTTTGTCAGAAGTAATTATGCTCATGATTCCGTTTTTGCACTCGAAGAAATACCAAGTTTCTGGGTCTACTTCTATGTACATATTGAACACATCAAAACTTCTCTTTTTCTGAATTTCTATTTTTCCTTTAACATACCTAAACACCTCTCTTTTTCCCATGCTTATAAGTCCAAGCTTTCCATTTGTATGGAAGGACTCTTCATCACTGTCCCATGTCCATTTAGCATCTGCGAAGTAGAAGAGCTTTCTCAGCGGTTCAGGAATTTTCTTCAATTGTCCTTGAATGTTTAATTCGGAGATTACCTTATCAGCTTCTGCCTGTGGTAAGGCTTCCACTATGGCTTTTTCGTATTTAGTCTTAGTAATATCCAAGGCTGCTAAATCCATGCTCTTCTGAAGTTTCTCCGCCATAATCTTAGCCAAGTTATCATCAAAGAAAAAGTCTATAGCACATGTTCCATCTATCTGGGTTTCGTTGGTAATAGTGTTGTACTTTAAATTTCCAATTTGACTTATTTCTAACATCCCGAGATTTCCTTGGAAGTCGATTTTTCCATCTCCGGCTAACTCACAGGATTCAGTGTTTAATTCTACTAAGTTACCCGGGAGCTTCGGTTGATTGATTTTCTCTTTAGAACCTATTTTATAGGATTTAGAAGATTCATCATAATACAAGAAACCTACACTACTTAATAGTGGACTGTCGTCTTTGTCTTTCACTGTACTTAAGAAAGTCCCATAAGTATTAAACGGACTTTCAGAGGCTATTACTAAACCAGCGGTTAACTTACGAGCAGTTATACTTTTCATGCTGGTGTCTATAGGAATATAAATGTTCTCGGGATCTATTTCTGAATCGAACTTAAGCCAGTTACGTTCTATGGCCTCACAGGTATGCGTTATTCTAGCTCCTCCTGAGAAAGTGAGGTTCTTTACGCTGGCTTTCAAACTAAAATCTCCTTGATAACCGAAGTAAGGACTAAGTGTAAACTCCTGTTCCTCTGCTATTTTACCATAAGCCACAGTTTGGTCTGTGGTATCCACTTGGATCTCGTTTAAATGAATAATTTGCTGAGTTTTTTCCTTATCTATGTAGGTGTAATCTCCTTCCCCTTCATAGTCTAGTCTACCTTTAATATCTATAGTAGCATTGAAGATATTATGGTATTGTGTTACGTAATTGGCCAGAATAGACGCATTTTCTAAGGTCTTCATTTTGGCTCGCTTATAAATAGTCACATTGCCACTGTCAGGTGAAATCTTAGCATCGGCCACCGCTATGAATTGAACTCCATTAGCGCTTATAATATTTTCTTTGATGTCATAAGTAGCTTTTGGGGCTAAAAAGTTTAGTGAGTCTTGATATTCATTTACACTAAAGAAATTACTACTAGACTTAGACTCATCTGTATCTATAACGAAGTCACTTGCTGTAGTCCTGCTGCTTGAAAGCTCCATTTTATCCTCATCCATGAACCACTTGAACTTATCCATGAAACATATGTACTGATTAGCAGGTAATTCTACCTTAGTTTCATCTCCGTTAGAGTTGAACTCTCCTACTCTTTCGTCAAAATCAATTTTAGCACTAACATTGTCTGTTTTAAAAGCAAGATTTTCAGTTTCTTGAGCTTGTAGCTTAAAGGCAGAGCTATCGGCAAGTATCTTCCTTCGTTCGTATTCAAACACATCGGAGTAGAGTTCTGCTCCTGCAAAATTCATTTGACCATTTCCTTTCATGCCATCAGGACCTAAACTTAACTTACCATCAACTAGGTTAGCTTCGTTCTCAAAAAACAAAATGGGTTCTTCTATGACTTCGGCCTCTAGACGTTCTTCTTTAGGGAAATAAGCTAGATTCACCTCGAATGCTTGAGCTTTAGGCACTTCTACTCCTGAAGAACTCTCTTTATTTATAAAACTACTGGTAACACCCTTGGTGGAATCAGGGAAGAAAGTGAACTTATCAGAACTGCTTAAAGAAGTCAAGAATTCCAGCTCTCCACTACCTTGCAGCCCATCATAACTCAGCTTTATGTCTTTGGTAAAATCTCCCTTTCCAGCATATACAGGCAGTCCTGAGTCACTGGTCTTTTTATCGAAACCTAAAGAGAAGTCATCCATGATAACGAGTGGTTCCTCTATATCAGGGAAGATATTCGAGACTAACGTACCATCGAATTTCATATTATTGGTCTGGAAGTTATCTAAACTATCTATGACGAAAGGCTGGATTTGATAATAGAAATCATCCCTATTGTAAACTCCACCCTGAATCTTTTTACTGTCATAATAGACATAGGAATCATTTTCACTGGTCAAAATTGGGTATTGGGGATAGTCTTCTGAGAGGACTCCAGACTTATTATTAGGTGCGTCTATTTTTAAGGAACCTTTAATTCCTTCCACTACATTCTTAATCCTCTTCTGATTTTTATTACCGTAAAGGTCAGCTGAGCTTTCTTTGTCATCTACGTAAATTCTAGTAGAATCTACTTGGTTAAGACCTATAGTGAAACTGTCATAGAAGAAATCGTAATCTTTACCTATGAACTCAAAATTCCCTGCGAAGATTCTTCCTCCACACTTGAAATCTCTTCCTTTCTTAAGAGTTACTTGCTCTTTAGAAGGAAGTATAACCACTTCTTGAGAATCTGATAAATTGATTCTACTTACTCCTTTTAGAAGTAAATCATAATTAACTAGGTTAAGCTGGGCATTGTTGTCATTTCCGTAGGTGTTGGAAGCGAATTGCAACGCGTCATAATCTCTTTTACCTCCTGAAGCCGTAACGTAATCAAAGAGCTTCTGTCTTACTTCACACATTCTAGAATCTAAATCATATGCTACAAATCCTTTATTATTCAAATCAATCAAAAGTCGTTCTATCTGCTCGGAGCCTATCCGCATGAACTGAGCTAGTTCTGTAACATGAAATTTTTCCGTACCAGCGTATTTGGTGAAATCTTTAATTT
>CAZTVP010000388.1:0-3198 GCA_964616995.1 uncultured Comamonadaceae bacterium | reverse complement strand
AAGAAATCATCTTCTGGATCATCTACACAGTAGGGAATTACACAGGCTAAATCATTGAAAGCACTTTCTACGAGCGCTTCCGTATCTCCATCTATGAGTCCATTTGTATTCAAGTCTGCCCACGGGCCAGGCACGAGGTAATTAGCCGTAGTTGTTAGCTGGCATCCTTGATTTGTGGTCACAGTAAGACTGACATTTTGGTTTCCGTTAGAGGTAAATGCATAAGAACCGGACTGTGAACCTGCGTCTTCTATTCCGTCATTATTAAAATCCCAACTCCAGTCTGTGACCGAACCAGAGACATTTCCATTAAAGTTGATTTCATTACAGTTAGGAGCAGAAGTAGAGTTGATAATCACATTAGGCCCATCTGCTATGAGCACTGTTATTTCATCACATTCGTCTCCTCCAGAAAATGCGGTTATAGTAATACTACCCGTATTATTAAAGGTTTGATTAGCTGCGCAATTCATACAATCCGCACCACCACCAGAAATATCATAAGTGAGTCCTCCCATGCAATCTGGGAAATCTAAAGAGTTCAAGTCAACTGTACTTCCAGCTTGGAAACAGTAATCAGTTTGACTAAAAACCATTACGCTAAAAAGTAAGCAGCATAGCAGGGAGAGTATTCTAGCTAAATGGGGCATAGCGCTTTAGTCTGGTTTAATTTGTTTCTATTAGAGTACAAAGATGCTCATTTTCACTGGGTTTACCAAGCTTTTAACAGTATGTTAATTCAAGTAAAATCAAGGAATAGAACTATTGGGAAGCTAAACTCGTAGTACACTCGAGGTGAACAATTTAATGTGCTGTATTGGCGTCATTATTGCACCGTAGAAAAACAAAAGAGAGAAATGAAATACATATTATCAATTTTAAGCTTAGCCATCTTCAGTTTTACCAGCACAGCTCAAATTCAAGTTGCAGAATATGAAAGAGCATTTAAAGTAGATGCTTACGATGTGCCAGCTCCTGATGTGGAGTTCAGTTCTACCTGCGGAAAAGTGAATGTAGAAGTCTCTGAAAAAATGGCAAGTGGTGGCTGCTTAGGAAACCTAATCAGAACTTATACAGCTACTGACGAATGCGGAAACACTGCTACCGCTGAGCAGTACTTGAGTCTTCAAGATAAAAAAGGGCCGGAATTATTTGGTGTACCTGCAGATGAAACTGTAGATGCTGATGCCATTCCCCATGCACCTGTAGTAGCAGCTCAAGACTTGGGTGATAAAGCTGTAAAAGTCCAACTCAGTGAAACTAAAAAAGGGAACCAGCTGATTAGAACTTGGACCGCAGAAGACAAATGTGGAAATGTCTCTGAAGCTTCTCAAACGATTACCATTCGAGAGGTAACAGCAGAGAAATAAAAAAGCCCGCCACCTAAACGGATAGCGGACTTTTCATCATAACAGTTTCATCTTACTGACATACATCACCAAAGGCTCCGAGAAAGCCTCCTAAATCGGCTACATTAACGGATCCATCCTCATTAAAATCTCCCATACAGAAATTACAGCTATTGTCTTCTCTAGTGGCATTTGGGTTGTAATTGGTAGAATTAGGATAAGTACACCCTTCTATGTAGATGCATGAATCATCGTTATATGTAGCATCTTCATCATAATTCTCCGCAATAGGATCTGTACATCCTGCATATTCACATGATCCATTATCACAGGTAGCGTCTATGTCATAGTTCACTGCTGAAATATCTGTACATCCATTAGGAAGTACACAAGATCCATCATCGGTTATCACAGTTGGGTTATAATTACAAGCTAGAGGATTTGTGCATCCTTCTAAATCATCTGGACAATCACCAAACGCATCTGGATAGATACAAGTGCCGTTATCACAAGTAGCGCTTGATGCATAGTTACATGCGGTAGCGTCTGTACATCCTCCTCCGTCATTGGTTAATAGTACTAAGTCTTCTGCAAAACAAGTCCCATTTGAAATTGTCCAAAGCAGCTCTACAGTTTCTCCTGCAGGTACACCTGAAACCTGAGAATAAGGATTGAGAGGATTCACGATTAACACGTTTGGATTTGTTGTCTGCCATTCTCCAATTCCAACAGAAGGTGGATTACCTACTAAATCGAACACTCCGTTTTGACAGTTTTGCTGATCTGGTCCTGCATTAGGAGTAGTAACCGATTGATCGTTTATAAGCTGGACATCATCAGAACTAGAACATACTCCATTAGAAATGGTCCATCTAAGCACCACATTTTCATTTACTCCTACTCCTGATACTTGTGAAACTGGAGAGTAACTAGTGAAGATGTTCACGCCACCGCTTACTACACTCCAGCCACCTAAACCGACAACCGGAGAATTTCCATCCAACGTGAATAAAGCATCATTACACTGCTGGATGTCATCTCCAGCATCAGCTTGAGTGGCTAATGCGTCAACTTTAATATTCATGACATCTTGAGCGGTACATGCTCCATTGGTTACTTCCCAAGTAAGAGTCTCTACTCCGTTATTCAATAAATTCACTATTAATTCAGCTTCAGTATTTGGATCAGAAAGGTCATTAAAATTAACATCCGACATATTTTGCCACATTCCAGTTCCAGTAGAAGGAACTTCAGCCTGTAAAGGGAAGAACTCATTTTCGCACTGCGTAAGGTCAGGGCCTGCATTGGCTGTGACTGGTGCCCAGTTCTGAATATGCACCCTGTCCTCTACTACACAGGTACCATTTGTAACGGTCCAAACCATTTCTCCTGTGTCTCCGTAGCCCACTCCTCCAATATTAGTAGTTGGGTTATTAGTTTCATAAATCACTATACTACCCGGACCGTCATAACTCCAAACTCCAGAACCTATACTTGGAATCTCCGCATCAAGTCCAAAGAACGTATTGTCACACACATCAATATCATCTCCCGCATTAGCAGCTGGAAAGTCATCTACACGAATGACTACATCATCTGAAGCTGAGCAAGCTCCGTTTACTACTTCCCAAGTCAATGTAGTACTGGCGTCTGGAGTAAAGCTATAATTATCTACTCCGGTTTGAGGATCCGATGTATCATATATAAGAAGCGATGAATTCTGCAGCCAAGTACCAGTTCCTACACTAGGAACTGTAGCATTCATCTGAAAAATCTCATTGGAACACTGTGCTTGGTCAGGGCCTGCATTGGCTGTGACTGGTGCCCAGTTCTGAATATGCACCCTGTC
>CAZTVP010000387.1:0-3200 GCA_964616995.1 uncultured Comamonadaceae bacterium | reverse complement strand
CTAATACACTTGCAGTTGAACAATTTACAAGCCAAAAGATTCCTACTGACAGCCTATACTGCTTTTCATAACTTCTAAAGCTCTCTGAGACTTGCAATAGTTATCTTTTGAAAAAAGGTGGCTCCACGTGTACCATTAAAAACGACTCCGCTAAATCCTATAAAATAATTCTGAATCCGGTAGATTCTACTTATCTAAAACTCAATCCTGATTATTCTGCTAATCAAATAGAATTGGCTATTCAAGATCATTTAGAAATTCTCGAGAATAACGGCTACCCATTCGCTATCATTTCCACTGAATCAAGGCTTAAAGGAGATTCTATTCTTTTGTATATTTCTACTGAGAAAGGGCCACAAATCACCTTTGACTCACTCATTATTAAGGGAGAAACACCTCTTTCTGAGAAGATAATCACCAAGGTTCTAGAATTTAATTCGGCTGATTTATACAGTGAAAATTACTTGACATCACTAAATGATTTTGCAGCGCAAAACACCTATTTCGACTTTTCTAAAAAACCCTCTGTAATTTTTAGAGAAAATGCAGCAGATGTGATAGTCACACTCAAAAAAATAAACCAAAGCAGATTTGATGGAATCATAGGGATACAACGAACAGAAGAACAAAACACTACCATAACAGGAAATATTCTGTTAGACCTCAATAATAGTTTTAACAGGGCCGAAAGATTCCTTGTAAACTGGGAAAGATTTAACACGGGGAATCAACTATTAAAACTGAATATAGAATCCCCTTTTCTCCTAAAAACGTTATTAAAAGCTACTGGTGAGCTAGATATTCTCAGAAGAGACAGCACCTTTAATAGAGCGTCCATTTCTGGAGGACTGGTTTATGATGTTTCTCCTAAGTTAAGCTTAGGCTTAAGTATCGGTAGCATTCAAAATAATTCTGGCATTAACACTGAGGCCAACACTTTTAATACTCAAACATCCTTTACTCAAGCTAATTTTCTGTTTAAATCCTCTCGGATTACTTCTCTTCCGAGAAAAGGTCTTCTAGCCACAGGCACTGTGGGAATAGGAAACAGAAACAGTGATTTAGCATCTAATTCTCAATACTTGAGCTTCTCTGGGAATCTCATAAAAACTACTACTCTTCTCCCAAAACTAGTTACAAAGCTTCAGGTTAACGGTGCTAGTGTGAATAGTGCAGATTTATTTGAGAATGAAGTTTTACTAATTGGGGGCATAAATACGCTCAGAGGAATAGACCAGAGAAGTCTGAGTGTAACATCCTGGCTTACCTCTACAGCGGAAATACAGTATTTCTTTGATCAGCAGTCAAACATCTTCCTCTTTTATGATGCTAATTTTTCAGAGGCTAACCTCAGTTCCTCCTTTGAAAGCTACCAGATTAACGCCACAGGTTTAGGACTAAACGTAGGTACTAAAAGTGGGATTTTCACTTTTAATTATGGTGTTTCTGATTTTTTCGAGAATCAGTTTCTGTTTAGAAACGCTAAAATCAACTTCGGTTATATAAGTACCTTCTAGAATGATTACTTTCGTTTTATGAGATGGTCTGTTTCAGTTTTTATGGTCTTGGCTTTAGGCTTCTTTTATAGTTGTCAAAGTCCTTCTAGCCTGAGCCGGAGCAGAACTACTTTTACCATCCTTCCTTTTGAGTCTGAAAGTATTCAACTTGGATTTTATCACACTTCTAGTGATAGTACAGAACTCATGCTACAGCTAAGAAATTCAGAACTGTTAGCTTCTAAACGAGATACTGGAGGGAACAAAACAGCCAAAGTTTTAGTAGAATTAATAATTCTAGACTCACTGGGATCAAACAGACTGGACACTATCAAATATGACATTTCAGGAAAATCAATAGATAGTTCAGCTTTTTATTACTTTCATAAATATGCTTTTCCTCTGGTTGAAGATAATATCTACACCTACGTTTTAAAGCTTACAGATATTAATAGAGGAGCTTCATTCGTTCACAGTGATTTCATCCATAAAACTAACCAAATAACCGAGGAAGATTTTAAAATAATCTCATCTTCAGATTCTACTGTAGTATTAAATAACCAGTTGAAGCCCAACTATTCTTACCAGCTAAGGTCTTCTCGGAGAAATTTGACTACCCTTTCGCTTAAGTTTTTTAATGGAGAATTTAGCCTTCCTCCTCCCCCGCATAGTTCTTCTGGTAGTGTTAACCCAGATTTAAATGAATGGAACATCACTAATCAGCTTACCTCTGGCTCCAGCATACAACTAAGACTGGCAGACGAAGGGAGCCTACTGATTCAATCTGGAACGAGCTCAGTCACATATCTTAGTAGAGAACCAGAGTTTATCACATACTCTTCTGTGGCTAGTTTAGCACCTCCGCTCAGGTATATTTCTTCTCGTAAAGAATTTGAACGAATGAACGCAGCCGAAAACCTAAAAAATGGAGTAGAACAATTCTGGCTTGACTGCGGAGAAACCAAGGATAGGTCTAAGGAATTAATGAATATTTTCTACAGGAGAGTACAGAAAGCTAACCTCAACTTTAGCTCGTATAAGTCTGGATGGAAAACAGACCGTGGTCTAATTTATATCGTGTTCGGAGAACCTACATCTATTTACAAAAAGCCACACTCTGAAACATGGGTTTATGGTGACAAAGATGATATCGGAAACGTAGAATTTCAGTTCAAAAAATCAGCTCAAAACTTATCTCAAAGAGACTATGTATTAACGCGGAATCCCATCTACAAATCTGAATGGTCCAAGCGCGTAAGCACATGGAGAAACGGAAGAATTTACAACTAAAATATGATAAAGGGACAAAAAATAGTAGGAATACATCCTGTGAAAGAGCTTTTAGAAACCGAAAAAGAAATTGATAAAATTATAGTTTCTAGAGATTCTAATTCCTCTGATTTAACGTCTATTATTTCTGCTGCACAAAACAAAGGAATTCCTATCCAAAAAGTTCCAAAAATCAAACTCGATAAGCTCTCCAGCTTTAATCACCAAGGAGTTCTAGCCTTCGTCTCTCCAGTAGACTACGTGGACTTAGAAGATATTTTAGAAACTGCTCATCAGAAAAAAGAAACTCCTCTCATTCTTATCTTAGATTCGTTGACTGACACTAGAAACTTCGGGGCTATCTGCAGAACAGCGGAGTGCATGGGAGTACATGGTATCGTTATTTTAAAGAATGGTTCTGCTCCTATAAATGAA
>CAZTVP010000386.1:0-3202 GCA_964616995.1 uncultured Comamonadaceae bacterium | reverse complement strand
AAAACAGAAAAAATAAATGAAATCCCTGCTGGATGGATGGGATTAGATGTAGGAGAAGAAACTAACAATAACTTCGCTGATGTTATCGCTAAATCTAAAATTATATTGTGGAACGGACCTCTAGGTGTATTTGAAATGCCTAAGTTCTCTACAGGAACGGTTGCTTTAGGAAATTCTATTGCAGAAGCAACAAAAAACGGAGCTTTTTCGTTAGTTGGTGGAGGTGATAGTGTAGCTGCTGTGAAACAATTTGGTTTTGAAAATAAAGTAAGTTATGTTTCTACAGGAGGAGGAGCAATGCTAGAAATGCTAGAGGGAAAATCTTTACCAGGCATTGAAGCTATTAAAGATAATTAAGGAACAATTTTTGATAAAAAACAGAAAACTATTTTGATGAATAAATTTTTGCCAATTCTATTTTTGCTTACATCGTTAATGGGTTTAGCTCAAGACAAACCCAAAAAGAAAGTAAAAGATTCTGTAAGTAAGAGAGAGATTATTGTAATAGATAGTACAAAACAATTGGTAAAAGAGGTAGTACCAAATTTTTCTGCGGTAACTCCCATGCCAAGTATTGAAAAGGATTCTACACAAATTTTTCTAGGAGATTATCACGAAGCTAGAAAGGTAGATTCTTTATGGAAATCTAAACTTTTAAATTCAGATCTTTATGAAACCATGAGTGAGTCTGTCTTGGTAGCGGGAAGTTTAGATTCGGTTACCTATAAGGAGATTCCTACCGATACTTTAAAAGCAAGGTTAGCCAAGATCAATGCTAAAACGCCATTTAGGGTAGAGTATAACCCGTCTTTAGAAAGTGTTATTAATTACTACATTAAAAGAAGGAAAGAATCGGTAGAAAGGCTGTTATCCTTAAGTCAGTATTATTTTCCTATGTTCGAGGAAAAATTAGATAAGTACGACATTCCTTTAGAAATGAAGTATTTAGCAATAGTAGAGTCGGCTTTAAATCCCAGAGCAAAATCTAGAGTGGGAGCTACAGGTTTATGGCAGTTTATGTTTGCTACGGGGAAAATGCACGGCTTAGATGTGAGCAGCTATGTAGATGAACGTATGGATCCTGTTTTAGCCACCGAAGCTGCTTGCCAGTATTTATCTAATCTTTACGGAACTTTTGGCGATTGGGATTTAGCATTGGCCTCTTACAACTCGGGTCCGGGGAATGTAGCTAAAGCGATAAGAAGAAGCGGAGGAAACAAAGACTATTGGGAGTTAAGAAACTATTTACCAAGAGAAACCGCAGGTTACGTGCCAGCTTTTATTGCTACCATGTATTTATTTGAATATGCAGATGAGCACGGTTTTAAACCTTACCGCCCAAAAATCACGTATTTTGAAACCGATACAATTAAGGTTAAAAAACTCATCAAATTTGATCAAATAGCTACAGTAACAGGAGTAGATAAAGAGTTGTTGAGTTTCTTAAATCCAAGTTATAAAATAGATATTATCCCTTATATAGATGATGAAGAGTATTACGTAAGACTTCCGTTAAGGGAAGCAGGAGTATTTGTCTCTAATGAAGATCTCATTTATAATTTTGTAGAAGAGCAAATTGCCAAAGAACAAGAAGAAAAAGGTTTGCCAAATTTAGTTGAAGCAGAAGATAGAATACGTTATAGAGTAAGAAGCGGAGACTATTTAGGAAAAATTGCCGAAAAATACGGTGTGGGAATTAGCAGTATAAAACGCTGGAATGGCTTGCGAAGCAATAGTTTAAAAATAGGTCAGCGGTTAACAATTTACCCTAGAAAGCCAGTAGCTACAGCGAGTGTAAGTAGTACCAAAAAAGCAAGAACAATTTCTGGCAAAACGTATACTGTAAAACAAGGAGACTCTTTATGGAGTATTTCTAGAAAATTTCCTGGAGTTAGTGTTAAGAATATTCAAAAGTGGAATGATATTAGCGGTAACAAATTAAAACCGGGAATGAAATTAAAAATTTCTAACGGTTAAAAGCAGATATCTAAAATCATAAGCTAACCATGATGAAAAACTTTTTATACCTTTTCCTTATCGGAATTTTATTTACTTCTTGTGATGACGAAGTGAATAAGAAACAAAACTTAAGTAATTCTAGCGGAAGACTCAACAACCTTTCTATAATTGTAGATAACAACCTTTGGGAAGGAGAAATAGGAGAAGTTCTAAGAGAAAATTTGGCTTCGCCTGTAGATGGTTTACCGCAACAGGAGCCTTTGTTTTCTATGAATCAAATTCCGCCAAAGGCATTTTCGGGCTTTGTACAGAATAATAGAACGTTCTTAAAAGTAGGTCAATCTAAAGCTCCACAATTTGAAGTAGTTAAAGATACTTTTGCCAAACCGCAGACAGGTATTTTTGTTTCTGGACCTTCTAAAGAGGCGATCATAGAGACCTTAAATGCTCATAATGACGAAATCATTAAAAGTTTTAAGGATACTGAAATTAAAGAACAGCAGCGAAGAATTTCAAAATCCTTAAAAGCAGATAAATTATTAGAAGAAAATTTAGGAGTAAGCTTAAAGTTTCCTACAGCTTATCGCTATGCCAAAACCGATAAAGACTTCTTTTGGATAAGAAAAGACATTCCTAATGGGAGTATGGAAATTTTGGTTTACGAAGTCCCTTTTCGTGTCATAGATAAAGATACAAACGTGATCGGGAATATCATAAAAATGAGAGACTCTATAGGAAAAGAGCGTGTTCCTGGACCTACAGAAGGCTCTTTTTTAATTACAGAAGAAGCTTATGCTCCATATTTATTTACCTCTAAAATAGATGGTAAATTTGCATACGAGACAAGAGGTACATGGGAAGTGAAAAATGCATTTATGGCAGGTCCTTTTATTAACTATGCTGTAAAAGATGAGAAAAACAATCGTTATGTAATTTTAGAAGGGTTTGTATTTAGGCCTTCAGCAACTAAGCGAGATAATATTTTTGAGCTAGAAGCTATTTTAAAATCAGCTAAACTCAAATAAAAATAACTTTACGGAATAAAAAAAGCAGGATTTTTAAATCCTGCTTTTTTGTTTTTATAATAAAATAAATTACTTTTTATCTTCTACGTGTTTGCTTGTATCGGGCTTTACATTACCATCTTCCTCTTCATCTTTAGAAGCATCTTTAAACTCCTTGATACCACTACCAAGTCCTCTCATTAATTCTGGAATCTTTTTTCCTCCAAAAATCAATAGAA
>CAZTVP010000385.1:0-3223 GCA_964616995.1 uncultured Comamonadaceae bacterium | reverse complement strand
AAGTAGGTGGAGCTACACTTACTAAGCTTTTAGGAACGTCTGCATGGTATGCACCAGGAGCAGCTGTATCTGGATTAGTTCAAGCTATAGCATGTGACCAAAAGAAAATGTTCCCTTGTTCTGCACTTTTAGATGGTGAATACGGACTTTCAGATTTATGTATAGGAGTTCCTGTAATCTTAGGAGCTAACGGAATAGAAAAAATAGTAGAGATAGATTTATCTGATGCTGAAAAAGCACATTTAGCAGAATCTGCTGAAGGTGTTAAAAAGACTAATGGTCTTCTTACTCAGGATGCTTAATATTAAATCTAGATTTAAGAAATACAGAAAGGCTGCTTTTAAGCGGCCTTTTTTATTACTCCTTTTTGGCGTTTAAATCTGCATAATTTAACTGCCAAGTTTCCCCTTTATACAAGTCAGTAACTAACAGTTCACTCATTCCTACCCCTAGGATAATATAATTGAAACGCTCGTGAATTAACGTATCACCTATTCCATATCCGAAACTACCTCTGGTAGTATTATAAGTGTTCTCAAGAGGTTTTGACTTTATCTTAATGATGTTCGGTTTATCAATTTGAACTTTAGAACAAAGAATCTTATCATCAGACTTCATCCCTTTATATATGAAATAGGAACCTTCATTATTCCTTAAGGTATCATCAACCTCGAAAAAACATCGATTATCCATTCTATCTAATACTTTTCGATTATAAAGCTCCGAATAAACAGACTCATCCATAGATTTTTCTCTTACGACATCTGCCGTGACAAGGCATTTTCTCTTGAAAATCAGGAATGCTTTAGAAGAAAAATCAACTGTGAAATTAGCATAGGATTCTCCCGCTTGTAGTGGTCTATTCTGCATCATATTATTCTTAGCTTCCAAGACCATGGCATCCTTACTCATTCCTCCAATTACTCCTAGACCAGATGTTTCACTATAACCTAGAGCCTGATCTACGTAATGATATTCATCTCCTAAAAAATCTGAGGAAAGTGTGCCATAATGACTTCCGCAAGAGAAAAGAAAAAGAGAAATTAATGTGGAGTATAATAGTATTAGCTTCATGTGAGAAATATACGAATTCCACTCAACTAAAAGGCCAACCGTTTAAACGATTGGCTTTAATAAAATAACTTCTAACTCAGACTAAACCGCCACATTGAAATCTCTCAACGCATCGTTTAAAGAGGTCTTCAAATCAGTACTTTCTTTACGCTGTCCTATTATCAGTGCAGCTGGCACATTGTATTTTCCTGCAGGAAATTCTTTCTCGTAACTTCCTGGAATAACTACAGAACGTTCTGGTACTTCTCCTCTATGTATAACTGGAGTTTCTCCTGTAACGTCTATAATTTTAGTACTCTTGGTAAGCACTACATTGGCTCCTAGAACAGCTCCTTTTCTCACTCTGACTCCTTCTACCACTATACTTCTGCTGCCTATAAATGCACCATCTTCTATGATAACTGGAGCTGCTTGAAGCGGTTCTAACACTCCACCTATTCCTACTCCTCCACTGAGATGAACGTCTTTACCTATCTGTGCACAAGAGCCTACCGTAGCCCATGTATCCACCATAGAACCAGAATCTACATAAGCTCCTATGTTCACATAACTTGGCATTAATATCACTCCTGACTGAACGAATGAACCATAACGAGCAAGCGCATGTGGGACTACTCTCACGCCCAATTCAGCATAGTTTTTCTTGAGAGGAATTTTATCATGAAATTCAAAAGGACCTACTTCTATAGTTTCCATTTCGGCTATAGGAAAGAACATTACCACAGCCTTTTTTACCCATTCATTTACCTTCCATTCACCATCTGCTGTGGGTTCGGCTACTCGTAACTCACCTCTGTCTAAAGCATCTAACACTTCATGTACTACTGCTTTGACTTCTTCATTTTTTAGGAGTGCTCGGTCTTTCCAGGCTTTGTTTATAATCTCTTTTTCTCTTAACATGTTTACTTACCTTAGTATTTAGAAATAGCGGTGCAAATATACCGTTACTCACACTGAATTAATGCCCAAATTATTAGCCATAGATTACGGAACCAAAAGAACTGGAATAGCCGCCACAGATGAGTTACAAATAATAGCCAGTGCACTCACTACAGTTCCTACTCAGGAACTTTACGGATGGTTAAAGAATTATTTAGAGAGTAATGATGTGGAGGTGATAGTAGTCGGTGAAATGTCCAATGCTGATGGTTCAGCTACGCATAATACCAAGCCTTCTAATGAATTTGCACGGTCGTTAGAAAAAAAATATCCTCACATTAAAATTGAACGTGAGGATGAATCCTTTACGAGCAGAGAATCTATGCAAGCTCTCATAAATTCGGGAGTTCCTAAAATGAAACGTAGAAAAAAGGAATTGATAGACCAGGTTTCAGCTACTATCATTTTGCAACGCTATATGGAAAGAACTGGAAGGTAATTACCTTTTAAAAACCTCTACTTTTTTAGACTCTACCACTAAATCCGTGAACTTCCCTTCAAATCTGGTAGCCCTGACTATGTGATTATCTATCCAATGGTAATTTCCTCCTCTAGGCTTATTCATGAGCAGCCCATGGTATTTAAAACCATGCTTGTCTAACCACTTTTCAGTGATTTCTCTAGTTTCTTCTGTTCTGGAAGTGAAAAAAGTAATAATGTGGCCTTGATCATACCACTTGTTTAAAATCTCTAACGCATCAGGAAAAGGCTCGCAAGTCTCCATACGCTCAGGCTCTTCGTTAGGCACATCTTCTGTAATAGTTCCATCTATGTCTATAAGGTAATTCTTAACGTTATCAGGCAGTTGTGGGCTAATAGCTTCTCCATTCTCATCAAAAAGCTGTTTCAATTCTCTTTCTTCCATGAAGCAAAGGTAGTGATACTAACCTAAGTGTAAACTTTACACTTATTAAGAATTAGTTAACATGCACATATAACTTGGCTACATGTTCTAAGTCTTCCACTGTGATTTTTTCCAATAACTGACTCATGGTCAAATTATTGAGAATTTCTAAAAAATTAGATTTCCTTTCTTTTAGACCACCATCAGAGATTATGGCATCATATGACTTTCTCACCTTGTTGAGCTGACGTTCATTTTTTTCCTTTCCGAATTTCTCTATTTTTTTTGTTAGTTGATCTAATTCTTTCAGAATGTTTTTTTCAGCAGAGAAATACCTTCCTTTTAACTGCTCATCTATGGAGCTGA
>CAZTVP010000384.1:0-3226 GCA_964616995.1 uncultured Comamonadaceae bacterium | reverse complement strand
GTCTATTGTTTTATTTTTCTTGATAAGTGGCTTTTTGGGAGGTGCTTCAGAGGTGCAACTTAAAATTAGAAGAACTAGAATTATCTGTGTTAAGAGACTTTTCATGAGGCTTAAAAAAGAATAAGTAGTTATTCCTGCGAAAGTAATATTCTACTACGTTCCACAAAAAGTCTGGTAACTAGCATCAAAGGCTTCAGGAATAGGCTCGAAGCTTTTTTCCTTGAGAACGTCTCCGTAAGGATTGGATAAGAGTGATAGCAGTTCATGAAATGGCTTCATGTTTCCGTTAGCAGCTTGGGAAAGCGCTTCCTCTACCCAGTGATTTCTCGGTATCACTTTTGGGTTATTCTGGTTCATGAGTTTCTGACTTTCCTCTTTTAGCTCGCTGGGAATAGCGTTTTTCCAGTCTTGGTGCCACTGTTTGAACTCTTCAGATTGGTACAGGGGTTCTTGAGGAAACTCATGATACTGCACCGCTAAGAAGGTCTGTGTGTAATCTGCTCGGTATTTTTCCATTAAAGCTAAGAGTCTGTCTATAATGGATTTGTATTCTTCCTTCGGTTGTGGTATTCCTAGTTTTCTAAACATCATTTTATACCAGCGCTTCTGGAACTTAAATTTAAATCCATCCAAAACTTCTTGGGCTTGGTCTATTCCTTCCTGCGGAGTTTCTGAAATGAGCGGCAGAATAGCATTGGCAAAAGCGGTTAAATTCCAGTATGCTATCATAGACTGATTTCCGAAGGAATAACGACCACCTCTATCTATGGAACTGAAAACGGTTTTAGGATGATAGGCATTCATAAATGCGCACGGGCCGTAATCTATGGTTTGGCCAGCTATACTCATGTTATCCGTGTTCATAACGCCATGAATAAAACCTACGCGCATCCAGTTGACGATGAGGTCTATCTGGCTGTGCATCACACTTTTTAGCAGTTCTAAAGTTGGATTTTTAGCATTTACTTTTTCTGGGAAGTGCCGTGCAATGGTGTATTCTGCCAGTGATTTTAATTCTTCCTGTGGACGAAAATTCCTAGCAAACTGAAACGTACCCACACGAATATGGCTGTCTGCTATTCTGGTTAACACAGCTCCATCATGCATTATTTCTCGCTGTACTTCGCCTCCAGTGGAAACCACTGCCAAACTTCTGGAAGTGGGGATTTCTAGGTGATGCATGGCTTCACTTATCAGGTATTCTCTTAGCATGGAATAAAGGGTGGCTCTGCCATCTCCATGTCTAGAATAAGGTGTTCTCCCCGAGCCTTTCAGTTGAATATCTATTCTATTTCCTGAAAGTGTGATGTGTTCTCCTAACAGCACTGCTCTTCCATCTCCCAGCATGGTGAAGTGACCAAATTGATGTCCTGCATACGCCTGAGCTATGGGGTTAGAATCTGCTATGGTCTTATTCCCAGAGAGGATTTGAACAGCTTCAGCAGGATGGTTTTTGAGAACATCAAGGCCCAAGTTTTGCGCCAGCGTATCATTAAAACAAACCATCTGAGGACTAGAAACTGGAATGGGTTTCTGAGTACTGAACAGCGCAGATGGAAGTTTCGTGTAGGTGTGTTCTAGCTTCAAGGATTTGACGGCATTTGAAACGGATTTATTCATGTTAGATTCACTGATTCTTATCTAGGAAACTAAAACTCTTCACTATCTGAGCGCCTTCTTCTAGATTGAGGTTATAGCAGTGAACGAGTACTTCATAAGCCATGTTTGTCTGTCGATTTATAATAGCTAGGATGTACACAGGTACTAGTTCTCCATCATGCTCTTCCTGCGCAGATATGACATAGTAGGCATCTTCTATATTTGGGATAGTGCCTCCATCTACCAGTGCATCGAATGCCATGTCTTTGGCCATTTCTCTAGCTCCGTAAGCGGGGTCATTTTTAAATTCTTCTGATTCTTCTTCCAGTGGAACTACATCTATGCCTACGGTGTAATTCTCATTGACATACTCTATTTCCACTCCGAATAAAGATTTGTACCGTTCTAGTTTCTCTGAAGAAGTGAAGGATATGCCATACTCATCCGATTTTACCGTATGCTGGGAAAAGAGCGGAGTTGAGGAGAGCAGAAGGAGGGAGAAAGTCACTAAAATTCTCATGGCGTGTTCTTTTGGCTCTAAGTTCGGGAATTTTTGAGATTAGGTGTTTCGATTTTGAAAGGTTTTGATGTTGGATAGTCTTTCCAACCCATCCTAAAAATTATACATTGAATTACAATTAGTACTTTTTCTGATTGCTAGTCTATGAAATAGAGACTGATGATCAGATGAATGATAATCTAGTTTAAATGTTCTCCATGGTTTAAGTTCTATTTTTCGGATTGAATTTAAGCACTGAAAAGTAATTTTAAGTTTACTCGTATGAAAGAAGAATTTAAAACCATACCACTGGTTAAGAATGAAAACAAGAAAAGGTTTGAGATAGAGGTGGACGGATATTTTGCGTTCATAGATTATAAAATGAAAGGGGAGAGGATAGCTCTGATTCATACAGAGACTGATCCTGAATTAGCAGGAACTGGAGCGGCTAAAGCAGTAGTGGAAAAAACTCTAGCATGGATAGAAGAAAATGGTCATACGGTTCTTCCTTTTTGCCTTTATGTGCTGGCCTATATCAAAAGAAATAAAGAGTGGAAAAGGATAGTGGATGAAAGTTTCAGAGGATACGAAGAAATATAACTACAGTACTCACAAATAAAATCTATAGATATGAATCAGCATACGAAAGGATGGCCAAAAGTGGAGTTTTCTGAAATAAGTGAAACACTCGAAACGCTGCATCACTGGATTCAGATAGTAGGTAAAATCAGATTAAAAACGATGCCATGGCAGAATCACTCTTGGCATGTTCCTCTTTATGTATGTTCAAGAGGATTTACTACAGGATCTATTCCTTATGAGGGTAGGATTTTTCAAATAGACTTTGATTTTAGGAAGCACAAGTTAGTAATAGACTGCAGTAACGTTGGCAGCGCCACTATGGAATTATACCCGAGATCAGTGGCTGATTTCTATAAGGAGCTTATGTTGAAATTAGATGAAATGAAGATAGATGTAAAGATCTATCCTAAACCAAATGAAATGGATCCGGCTATACCTTTTAGCGAGAATCATATAAATGCTTCTTATGATAAAAGTGCGGTAGAGACTATCTGGAAAGCGCTATTAAAAGCTAACGAGGTGTTTAACCACTTTAGAGGAGATTAT
>CAZTVP010000383.1:0-3229 GCA_964616995.1 uncultured Comamonadaceae bacterium | reverse complement strand
TTCTCCATTAATGGCAGGAGGAATCTCGTCTTGTACTCTGATAACTTGAATGCGCTCTGTAAAATTACCGCAATCATCTACGGCTAACCATGAGCGAGTAATTTCAGCTCCACAGCTGGTGTTTTCTACTTCATCTGTATAGGTTACTTCTATCTGGTCATCACAGGCATCATAGACTCCAGGATTTAGCGGAGCACTAAATGCCAGACATGAAGTTTCTATATCCTCTAGCGTACTTAAAAAGAGCGGTGGTTCATTATCTGAAATGGTAATAAGCTGCTCGAAAGTGGATTGGTTTCCACATATATCTGACGCTGTCCAAGTTCTTATCATCTGCGGACATCCATCTGTTTCTAGCTCTTCATCTTCATACGAAAGTGTAGTCATAGAACAGTCTTCTAACTCAGGAGTTGGTAGGTTTGATAAGCCTGCGCAGTCTGTCTCTAGCTCGGCTTCAGCGTTTTTGAATGCCGGAGCCACATCATCTATACGAGTAACAGGCTGTGAATACTCCGCAGAGTTTCCACAAGCATCAGTTACTTCATATAGAATTTCACCAATTCCCGTGCAGGTCTCGAACTGGCTGTTATCGGTAATTAATACGGTAATTTCTTCTCCACAAGCATCTATAAATGCTGGTGTGGTAATTTCTTCATTACAACTAAGGGTTAGGGCTTCTAACGGAGTTTCAGGTGTAGGAGGCTGGTTATCTGTAAAGGTGATAATTCTACTTACAGCCTTAGTATTACCACACTCATCTGTGCAGTTCCACACTTGCTCTAATTGGTATCCACAATCTAGCGCAGTAGTAAGTTCAGCTAACTCCACATCTACATTCTCAGAGCAGTAATCAGTGACCTCTGGATAATAATCTGGAATGACCTCTCCACATTCTAATTCTAAGTTTTCAGGAGCATTTAGCACTTCTGGTTCTTGGTTATCTACTATAGTAATGTACTGCGTGGCAGATGTTATATTTCCACAGTCGTCTTCAGCTATGAATGTCCTCTGGATAACTGGAATACAGCTTCCAGATAACTGAATCTCCTCCACTAGCACCTCAACTCCTGCTTGAGAACATTCGTCATAAGCTGTAATCTCTACTGGTGGAATTTCTCCGCAGTTTACGGTTATATCTTCTGGAACTGGCGTGAATACTGGTGGTGTATTATCTATGATTTGTATTTGTTGAACACATTCATCTACTTTAACACCATCCATATCATAAATTTCAAATGTTCTTGTAATAGAGGTTTCTGAACAAGAAGTTGAGATGTATTCATCGAGTGCTAGAACTGTAAAGCTTTCACCACAGTCATTTAATACAGTCTCTGGAGCAGGAGTTTCAATCTCCGTGCATTCTAAAGTAACATCTTCAGGACATTCAAATAAAGGTAACTCATTAGAAGATATTTCATCAATTTCTACCAATGTATATATTAATCCACACGGTCCTACAAGCTGAGTTTGATTCCATACTATCCCCGGACAATTCCCATCAGAATTCTCACACCAAACAGCTCCTAGATTGGTCTCACCATCTACAAAATTTTCATTTATCATGCTAAGAACATCTGTCATTTGTGATGGTGTAAAAAGCACATTGCATCCACCTATAACTTCATTGGCTAATGCTAGAACTTCTCCTATAGTATATCCGTTAAATAATCCTTCTATCACTATTTGATCTTCTAAGAGAGAGTTAGGTGTGGAGAAAAACTCATCATATTTATCAAACTCTACAGATAAAGTAAGGGCTACTATGTGGCTTGCAAGAGAATTAGATAAATTAGAAGGGTTTACTTGAGTATTTTCTAACACAGAAGGCGTACCTCCTGCTGGCAGAAATTGCTCTACAGCTTCAGCTGAAGTAAATGTAAGTGAATTAAAGCATCCTATACTTAGTCCGTTTGGAAAAGCACTTTGAAAGTGTTCATCTCTGTATGCTCCTGGATTATTTCCGCTAGCTGGTGCTCCCCACCCTCCTGGTGTTTGAGTTCTAAATCCATCACATGAACTTTCATCTATATCTATATCAATTTCTTCTGTAGTTTCCACTATACTAAAACAATCAGAGAATTCTGAGAAGATAGAATTTCCATTTAAAAAATCTTGCAGTACGCTGGAATCAATTAGACCATTAGCAACATTTATAGTTTGTACACACGAAACTACATTCCCCTCCAAGGAAGAAGCTATCCATGTTCTTTCAATAGTTCCAGGACACCCAACTGTTATGTCATCTGAATAAGACAGATCGTAACCTGGACATGTCACCTCTGGAGCACCAAGTGATTCAGTTATATTAGCTAAGCAATCTATGGTTAAATCCCCCCCACATTCTAATATAGGTTCAAAAGAACAGGAGTACTCTCCGTTAATATCACAGTTACCTGATACATCTTCTCCTAAGACATTTCCTGTGTAATAAAACCAGCAGCTTAAACCATCTTCAGCATTCATATCATTAGCTCCTGTACCTATCTGCAATCCATATAAGTAACTAGCTGGTTTATGAGTTAGCGTAATTACGTCTCCTTCGTAACCTCCTGTTCCTATGAGCGTACTCGCCTTGGTTTCATCTTCTATGTAATAATCCCAGTCCTGGTAATGGTCTTGAACGTCTTCTTCATCTCCTTTCCAAGTTCTTCCTAGGTTTACCCAATCATTCCACTCCATTCTGTCTTGGAACCAGAGGTCTAAATACCATCCGTATTCAGGGTGAGTTTGATTATATACTTCTCCGTAGATATGACACGTTCCATCCTCAAACTCATCCAGAGTGATACTCGTAGGTGTAGAATTATATTTGATATTTCCTGGCCCGGGAAGTCCTGGAATCCAAAGAAATCTCATGTCATCTCCAAAACCATAGTACTGACAGGTTTCTGTTTCACATAATTGTTGAGCGGTTGTGTATTGCACCACAGAGAGAGATAATGAAAATACTCCGAGGAGGAGAGTGAGTGGTTTAGTGAAGTGTTTTTTCATGGCCCAGCAGATTAGAGTAAAATTTTACTCAGTAGAGCCTATTAAATCAGAATGATGTTTTCAGAAAGAAAGGGAGGTTTAAGTACATACGGGAGTTTTTTAGATTTAGTTACGGATAATTTCAATTTTTTGAAGATAAGTACGAATTCCCATATCAGCAAGGCTTTTTAGTAATCCGAAAGTTGATAGGTTGATAAGTCAGTAGGTCGCTCAATTTCTTTTGGCCTTCTCATCTTTT
>CAZTVP010000382.1:0-3230 GCA_964616995.1 uncultured Comamonadaceae bacterium | reverse complement strand
CCACTTATTACTCCTGAAGGTGAAGTAATCGGGGTGGTTTCTTCTAAACTGAAAGGTTTTGGAGTGGAGGGAGTAGCTTTTGGTATTCCCGCTTATGAAATCATGGATAGACTTAATCTTAAGTTTAACTAGTTAAGAGAACAAAGAATTATGATTTATAAAAAAGCGACTCAGATATTTCTGTAGTCGCTTTTTTTTAGTTTTTTGAGATGGTTAATTCGATAATCAACTCGCTTCTATCACTCTTTTTAATGCTTCTATATTTTCAGCTTCCTGAGCTGTAAATGAGCCTGTAAGCATTTCCATGAGTGCAAACGTAGATCTAGTCATTAGTCCTTTACCTCTGACTAAAGACTCCGTTTTTATAGTAGTTTTTCCTTCGTTCTCTCTAAAAGTCATCACCTGCTCGAATTCCATCATCTCATTATCGAAAACCATATTCACATGGTCATTCTCCTGAATAGAAACCACAGTTTCTATCATCTCGAAATCTGGCTGGTCATGTCCTGGGTTTACCACTATTCTATAAGTGCTGCCCTCAGTTCCTTTTTCGCCAGAAAGAAGTTCCATGCTCTTAAAACCTGCCAACCACTGATCGTATTTGGATTCATCCTGAGAGACCGCCCAAGCTTGCTGCACAGATTTATTTACAGTTACTTCATGTCCGTAGTGCACTTCTGATTTGACTAACCCTATGATGAAGAATAGAGCTATTAGGCTCACTATTACTATTAGAATGATTTTAAGAACTTTCATTTGATTGGATTTAAAAGGTTTACGCCTGTGAAAATAATATTTCTAACAGAAATATCACGCTACATCAAGCTAGATTACATGAAGAAATCTTTAAATCTTGTTTTAATGGCTAGCTATCTAAACATCAATTTGTAATATGCTGATTAAAGAAAATCATGACTTTATTCGAACCGCTCCACACATATATAGAATCAGAGTTGAACAGGAATATTCCTGAACAAAGGAAACCAGTTCTTCAACCTTTAATAGATTTCATTCAGTCTAAACAGAACGGTGATGAGGTCATCAACTTGAATTTTGTGTGCACTCATAATTCAAGGAGGAGCCATTTGAGCCAAGTGTGGGCTCAAGTAATGTCGGCTTATTTTAGAATACAAAGAGTGTACTGTTATTCAGCAGGAACAGAAGCCACGGCTGTTTTTCCTAAAATCTTAGCCACGCTGGCTTCATGTGGTTTAGAAGTGAGTCAGTTAGCTTCAGGAGACAATCCAGTTTACGCTATAAAATATGCTCATCATTTGCCTACCATAGTTGGATTTTCCAAGACTTTAGATCATGAGTTTAATCCAACGGAGCAGTTTGCCGCTATTATGACCTGTTCTCAGGCAGATGAAGGCTGTCCGTTTATTCCTCGTGCTGAATCTAGAATTCCTATCACTTATGAGGATCCTAAAATTTCAGATGGAACTCCTGAGCAGACGGCTGTTTATCTTCAGCGCTCTACACAGATAGCTTCAGAGATGTACTACGTGTTTTCTAAGATCAAGTAATTTCCGCGGTGCAATACAGGGAAATCATGCTACTCTATCTGCAAAATGTGTTAGAGTCATTCCAGATGTTTCTAAGAGATTTGTAAAAAGAAAAAATCAGATATCATGTCTAACGATGTCATACATATTAAATCCATCAGTGAGCTTCATAAAAGTTTAGGTTTTGCGCAGCCCAAAAACCCGCTTATTTCCATTATAGATACCCAAAAAGTGAGGATTCCACAGGAAGTAATAGACCAAAAAATAGCCTACGATTTTTACATGATTTCTCTAAAGGATAAAAGCTGTGGAGTGGATTATGGGAGAAATTCCTTTGATTTTGAAGAAGGCGTAATGGTGTTTTCAGCTCCTGTTCAAGTCTATACTCCGACTAGGATGGTGGAAGAAGGAGAGATAGAAGGGTGGATGCTTTTCTTTCATCCTGATTTAATCCGAAATACGCATCTCGGAGGATTAATGGATGACTACTCTTTTTTTAATTATGATGTGTATGAAGCGCTGCATCTTTCTCATGAAGAAGAGTTAAAGATGAACGCACTGGTTCAGGATATTACAGATGAAATAGAACAGCGGATAGATGATCATAGCACTCGTGTAATCGTTTCTAACATAGAGCTGCTCTTGAACTATAGCTTGCGTTTTTATTCTAGGCAGTTTAATACTAGAAGTAATTCATTTAAAGGAGTTCCAGCTCAGTTTGAAAAGCTACTTAAATCTTATTTTTCAGAAGAGAAACAGTTAGAAGATGGAGTACCTAGTATCGATTACTTTGCGCAGCAGGCTCACCTGAGTACTCACTACTTTAGTGACTTGATAAAGAAAGAAACGGGGCGCTCTCCTAAAGACCATATTAATTCATTTCTAGTAGAGAAAGCCAAAAGTTTACTGGCAGGAAGTAATCAGTCCATAAGTGAAATTTCCTATTACCTCGGGTTCAATTATCCGCATTATTTCACTCGTTTATTCAAGAACAAAACAGGAATGACTCCTAATCAGTATAGAACCGATAATTAGCCTTCTGCACTCTGTGTTATAGCTTCCGCATTTCGTGTAAGCTCAAAAGCATAAAGCACTTTTACCTTTGTGGTAAACAAAACGAAAAACAAAAAAATCATGCATATAGATAAATCGAAACCCGTAATGGTAACTGGAGCTAATGGTTATGTAGCCAGTTGGTTAGTAAAAGATCTTTTAGATCAGGGAATAACTGTTCATGCTGCAGTCAGAGATCCTCAGAATGATAAGAAAATTGGTCATTTAAAGGAGGCCGCGGCTAATTCTAAAGGAGAGATAAAGTTCTTTAAATCCGATTTACTGCAGCCAGGTTCTTATGAAGAAGCTATGAAAGGTTGTGAGCTGGTTTATCATACTGCATCTCCGTTTACTACAGATGTAAAAGACCCTCAGAAAGAGCTTATAGATCCCGCAGTGAACGGTACCGCTAATGTGCTGAGCTCCGCTAATAAAGTAGAATCAGTAAAGCGTGTGGTGGTAACCAGTAGCTGTGCAGCTATATACACAGACGCCATAGATACGGTAAATGCTCCTGGAGGTGTTCTTACAGAAGATATTTGGAATTCTACATCCTCTTTGGAGTACCAGCCTTATTCATACTCCAAAACACTAGCAGAAAAGAAGGCCTGGGAAATGACTGAAGCTCAAAATAGATGGGATTTAGTCACCATAAATATGAGCTTGGTAATG
>CAZTVP010000381.1:0-3233 GCA_964616995.1 uncultured Comamonadaceae bacterium | reverse complement strand
CATTCCATTTACCATTAATCCATAATTCTCCATTTTTAATGTCAAGCTGAACATTCTCAGCATTAAAGCTCTGGATTGAGCTGGTACTCGTCCATATTAAATCCACCCACTCCGGATGATCTATAAACGGATTGCGGTTTTCTTGAATGTGATATATGGCATTATTTCTATCTATTTCTTTTTGGCTTACTGGGTCATTCCAGTGCCATTCTAATAGCATGTTTCTCTGCCATTCAGAAAGGTCATTTCCAGAAAATGCCGCTGAATTCCAGTTGTCTATATTGTCCATGTAACGTGTAGCTACATAAAAGTAGGTTCTTGCAAAATCACCCTTAAACTCATCTATAGGTTCAAACGCCAACCCTGTATATCCAGGATAGGTATTAGCTCCTCTTTTGCTTCCATTAGTGGTAGTCACAGATGGATTATCTACTTCCCCAAAAGGATGATTACTTCTTATGCCATTAGTCCATCCGTCTGTAGGATACAAGTGAAACAAATCAGTATAAGTAGGATTAGCATCATTATACCAGCTGGCTGGAACTGAATGCTCTCGGTTATAACAGCTTCCTTCTCCAGAGTAGTTTCCACACTGATCAGACCCGAAGGTGTATTCATAATCAAACGTACCATCCGCTCTAGTAGAATACATATCCCACACTTTGCCATTTGGCTTTCTATCTGTATCCTGGAAGTGATTCCATAAGCTACCATAGCTCTGGGAATCATGATTGTCTATTATTTCTTCTAGAGCTTCTCTTAGGTTTTCTCCCGTTAACCCTTCAGCATCATCATAATAACCAGCAGGTATCTGCGCGGTGCAATGGAAAACTGCCAACAACAAACTAATAGAGCTAAATAATTTCATGGGTCAAAGGTATTTACAATTCTCAAAGCTCTGACAAATCCAGTCTACCTACCTTCCCACTTCTGCCTGCCAGCCACACGACTTCTCCGTAAGAATCTGCTGTAAAAAAACCTTCCTTTGAGAAGGACTTCCAAGTAGTGGAGTTATTAGAAATATCTATTCCTGTTCTTCCGCAAGCTATGGCCGTACCTGAGGCTGTAAAGGTTACACAACTTCTATATCCTAGTGGATTATTCTTTTCTACTAAACTCCAGTTTAATCCTCCATCATTAGTATAGGCGCAGTTATATTTCATGCTTGTAGAATCCAAGTAATTCCCTCCAACCACAATTCCTTCCAACTCATTCTTAAATGCCATTGAAAATACTCCTGCTCCTTCTCCGCCTTTTACGGGTGTATTATATACTTTCCAGGATTCACCCTTATCTTCTGATTTTAGGATTCTACTCGCCTTTGCACCGCCAGTAGCTAACCAGATGGTTTCACCTTTATAAACCGCTCCAGTTCCACTAGCCGCAAAACCAGCTTCTCCTTCTAGCGCCTGAGGTAATTCTTCTTTAGAAACTCGAGTCCATGTAATGCCTCCGTCATCAGTAAGTAGTACATCCATTACACCTGAAATAGGATCTCCATAAACAACTCCCTGGTTCTCATCTGAGAAATCCATTCCATCCATAAACACTTTAGGGTTTTTATCTTCAAACTGAAGTTTCCAAGTTTCCCCGCCATCTGATGTATAATAGATCTTAACTCCGTTTCCAGAACTCATGACCCAGGCTCTACTGACATCTAAAGCATGAATATCTCTAAAATCTATTCCTTCGTTATCAGGCACAGACCGGTTAATCCAGTTTTGACCTCCATCTGTAGTTAATAAAACAGTTCCGTCCGTACCGCTAAGCCAAACTGTACTTTCAGAAATAGCTTGAATACCACGAAAGTGAGCTTTAGTTTTAGTTTCCTCTTTATATATTCTTACCCTTTCAGAAGTATCTTGAGTTCTAATACAAGAAAAAAGAAGGATAGCACTAATTAGAACAAGGGTGGAATGAGAAAAACTATTCATACTATTTTTTCTACTAATGTATTCCATCAGAAGGGACTTTAGGACTTCAGCCATAATTAAATACTGCAATTCTAAACACAAGGATCAATCAGCAATTCGAATTAATTCAGAGTAATTTAAAAGTCCAATATTAGAATTATCAAACCCTAACTATGTAAAATTTAGCTGCAAGAGAAGGTATAGTAAGCGTCATGTATGACTACATTTATGAAAAACTTATAATATGAATAAATCTTTATTTTCTTTAGTGGGCTTATTAGCTGTTTGCTTTGTAGCTCAAGGTCAGGATAATGCCTCACCAAATTTCGAATCGTTTGAATCTGCTTCTACTCCTTCTTGCTGGGCTAGTATAGACGCAGACGGTGATACTTACCCATGGGAGTTAGTTTATCAATTAGACGATGGACAAGGTGGTTTTATACCTGGAAACACAGGTGACGGAATGATGATTTCTGCATCGTATGACAACACAGTAGGTGCTCTTACTCCAGATAATTTTTTGGTTCTTCCTAAGTTATCTATCCAAGCTGGTGAACATCTTAGCTATTATGTAGGTGCATTTGACCCTAACTGGGCAGCTGAGAAATATGCCGTAGTACTTTCTACGGGAGGAACTAATCCTGAAGATTTTACTGTAAATCTTTTTGAAGAAACATTAGCTTCTGCTGATTGGAGTGAAAGATTCGTTGATTTGTCTAACTATGAAGGTCAAGAAGTATATCTAGCTTTT
Organism: uncultured Comamonadaceae bacterium; assembly: GCA_964616995.1. Classification (GTDB taxonomy): domain Bacteria; phylum Bacteroidota; class Bacteroidia; order Flavobacteriales_D; family Sanyastnellaceae; genus ASP10-05a. The sequence goes on along the minus strand of CAZTVP010000381.1, from coordinate 569 downwards.
AGACATTATGATATTACAGACCAATTTGTACTTTCTATAGATGATGTTACTTATCCTACTGTGGTAGAAAACTGTGAAGCTTTCGTTTCTGTAGAGGAAGTGGCTGATGAAGTTAGTGTAGCTCTTTATCCGAATCCTTCGAATGGAGTAGTTAACCTTGAATTTTCTAATGTTGATTTTACTTCTGTGGAAATAATGAACAGCCTAGGACAGGTTATAGAAAACTTCGACTTAAGCAATCAACAGACTTTAACAATAAGCGACTTAGCTTCGGGAGTGTACATAGCACGTGTACAAGGAGATAACGTGACAGTTGAAAAAAGATTCGTAGTTGAGTAATTAGCAGACGATTAATTAAATGATATTAAATCCTCTCGGTTTTCGAGGGGATTTTTTTTGTCAGTATTTTAAGATTTACGTTTTAGTTTGACTTGTGCTTAATTCAATCTTATTTGAATAGTTATGTTTCATAAAAAATAAGACTGAGACTATCTTTAGGAAAAAACAGATCATGAAAACACTCTACATTTCAATTTTAGCTTTAACGATAATTCAAATAAATTCAGTAG
>CAZTVP010000380.1:0-3239 GCA_964616995.1 uncultured Comamonadaceae bacterium | reverse complement strand
CAGTTTACGCATGAGGTAAATCTAATGATTCTAAGTCTAGCGAATGAATCGATAACATCCTATTTTTGAGAGAAAATAACATTCCCATGATTTTAGCATCTCTAGTTCCATTTTTAGTTCCCATCGTTTTCATTTTACTGGCTTCGATTTTTATAGTCAAGCAGCAGACCGCAGCCATTATAGAACGTTTCGGGAAGTTTCACAGCATACGTCAGTCTGGTATTCAGATTAAAATTCCGCTGGTAGATAGGATAGCGGCTAAGATGAATCTTAGAATACAGCAGTTAGATGTGATAGTAGAAACCAAGACTAAAGATGATGTGTTCGTACGAATTAAAGTTTCTGTTCAGTTTCAGGTATTGAAGAACAAGGTCTATGATGCTTATTATGAGCTAGAAAATCCACACGACCAGATTACTTCTTACATCTTTGATGTAGTACGTGCTGAGGTGCCTAAGATGAAGCTAGATGATGTTTTCGAGAAGAAAGATGACGTGGCCATAGCGGTGCGCAGAGAACTCTCTGAGGCCATGAGTAATTATGGTTATGGCATAGTAAAAGCACTTGTAACTGACATAGACCCAGACCAAGAGGTGAAAAACGCCATGAACAGAATTAATGCCGCTGAGCGTATTAAAGTAGCTGCGCAATACGAGGGAGATGCCGAAAGAATCAGAATAGTAGAAAAGGCTAAGGCAGAAGCCGAGAGCAAAAGACTACAAGGGCAAGGTATAGCAGACCAGCGTAGGGAAATAGCTCGTGGATTAGAGGATAGCGTAGGAGTATTGAACCAAGCAGGAATAAATTCGCAGGAAGCTTCAGCGCTAATAGTTATTACTCAGCATTATGACACGCTTCAGTCTATGGGAGATGCAGCTAATTCTAACCTTATAATGTTACCAAATGCTCCATCTACGGCCAGTGATATGATGACTAATCTTATAGCATCTTTTACCGCTGCGCAAAACAGCACTAAGCATATTCAAGATGGTGGTGAGAAGGAGTAACCTACACTTAAATTAGTTGTTATGACTATAAATGAACTCATTACTGAACTGGAAAATTACCAGAACAGCTATATCATTCTTTTAGGAAGCATGCCCATTTTGGCTATCGTCTATAGTTTTTTTCTATCTAACCGAGAACCCACCGTAAAACCACATAATTATGTTTACTCAGCCATTATTCATGCGGTCAGTTTTCCAGGAGTTTGTGGAATAGTTCTAACTTGTTATACCTTATTCATTCTTTCAGGTAACCTACTTGATGTCAACTTTATAGTTTACTTTTTTCCTATCATCATTCTAATCATTACTGTTTACATTGTAAACCGTATAGTTAAAATTTCCGATCTTCCAGGAATTAGGAGATTAACTGGATTACTGATAGTGTTGGCTGTAACTTTTGTTTTGACCATGCTCATGCTAAAGACCAGAATCTTCCTTTTCTTTGGTGGATCTATAAAGACTTTTTTCGGAATTCTGCTGGTATTGTTTGCTGTTCTAACTTGGGCAAGTCACCGGTTTTTAGGCCGAAAACTGTAATTTGTACAAATTAAATCCTTAACATATCCTTATGGATTCATATTCTCTTGATAAATAGAGTCTCAATACATACTTTTGGAACAACATGGATATGCTAAAGAACTTGAAGTCTCTATTTGTAGTTGAAGAGGAGACTTCCGAAAAACCTAAAACCGAATCTACCGATTCTGAAAAACCAGATTCTTCAAATTCAAGTCAGTCTGCCGCACCTGCTGCCAAGACTGAAGGCACTGTAGATAATAAAATCATAGAAAGACTTCTGAAGATTATTGACGATAATAATCTAGATGGTTTCGATTATTTAGAATATAAAAAGTCTCTAAAGGCATTAGAAAAAATGCCAATGGATGAAGCCACTAAGTACCGCTCGGCATTTGCTACGGCTTCTACTATGGGAGTTACTCTTGATAAACTGGTTAAAACCACAGAGCACTATTTAGGAATTCTTAAAAGTGAGAATTCAAACTTTTCTACTGCATCTAAAAGCGAGGTGAAAAGAAGAGTTTCTGATAAGCAAGAGCAGGTAAAGCAGTTTGAAAATCTGATTAAGGAAAAATCTGAAAAGATTAAAGCTCTTACAAAGGAAATCACTAAACATCAGAAACAAATAGAATCCATTAAAAATGAGATCAATCAAAGTCAGCAAAAGATCAGTGATACTCAGCTTAACTTTGAGAAATCTTACTTGTTCTTAAAAGAGCAGATGGAGAACGATATTAAAAAAATGACTCAATACCTTAAATAATTAATGGACAATACTATTTCACCAAAATCATTTTGGAAAAGACCAGAGGGAAAAACAGGAATGTTCTTCGCTGGGGCTTTAGGACTAGGAGGAATTTATGCGCTGTATAAAGCACTTCCTTTTCTAATTACTCTTGTAGAAAACACACTTTACCTAGGAATTTTATTAGCTGTTCTAGGAGCTGTGGTTTACATGATTCTAGACCCTAAAGTGAGAAACCTGATTTTCTATATGTATAAATCTTTTATGAGATGGCTCACTGGATTATTCATACAAATAGACCCTATAGGAATTCTTAAATCTTACATAGACGACCTAAAGTCTAATCTTAAAAAGATGAATAAGCAGATAGCTTCTCTTAAAGGACAAATGAGAAAGCTTCAGAGAATTATGCTCGATAATAAAAAGAACATAAACACTAATCTGAAACTGGCTAACGCTGCTAAAGAAAATGACAAGAAAGGAATCATGATTCTAAAGTCAAGAAAAGCAGGAAGACTTAAAGAATCTAATATGAAGCTAGATGAGCTCTATAAAAAGATGGAAATTCTTTATAGGGTTCTTACTAAAATGTATGATAATTCTGAAATCATGCTTGAAGACATAGAAGATCAAGTAATGGTAAAGGAACAAGAAAGAAAAGCTATAAGAGCCAGTCATTCTGCAATGAAATCTGCCATGAATATCATAGCAGGAAACAACGATAAAAAAGAAATGTTTGATAGAGCCTTAGAAGCTATAGCAGATGATGTAAGCATGAAAATAGGAGAGATGGAGAGGTTCATGGACATGTCTAGTAACTTCATGGATTCTATAGACCTTCAAAATGGAATTTTTGAAGAAGAAGGATTGGCACTTCTAGAGAAATGGGAGAAAGAAGGCGTTTCTCTAATTCTAGGAAATGAAAAAGATTTACTGGTAAATGATAGTCATGAAGTAGACTTAGATGC
>CAZTVP010000379.1:0-3248 GCA_964616995.1 uncultured Comamonadaceae bacterium | reverse complement strand
GGTTCAGGACAAACCATTTCTCAGCCTTATACCGTAGCTTTTCAGAGCTCTATTTTAGAATTACAACCTGGAATGAAAGTCCTAGAAATAGGAACAGGTAGTGGCTATCAGACTTGTGTGTTAGAAAAATTAGGAGTGAAAGTGTTTTCGATAGAAAGACAGCGTGCGTTGTATTTAAAAACAGATCAGTTACTATCCAAAATGGGAATTAAAGCCAGAAGGTTTTATGGAGACGGCTACAAGGGAAAAGCAGCCTTCGGGCCATACGATCGAGTGTTGGTTACGTGTGGAGCACCGTTTATTCCTCAGGAATTACTAAAGCAGCTGAAAATAGGAGGGAAGTTAGTAATACCCGTAGGAGAAGGTGAAAAACAGCAGATGCTAAGATTCACCAAGCATTCAGCCACAGAGTTTTCCAGGGAAGAGTTCGGTATGTTCAGTTTCGTACCCATGTTAGAAGACAGAGAGATGAGAGATTAGAGAGGTGATGAGAAAATCTTTAAGAAATTGAAGTTTTTTCTATTATACTATTGATTTATAACACCTTAAAGTCTAAAGTCTTAAATCTTACATCTAAAGTCTTACATCTAACAAAAAATCCTACCGAATAGAATCTAGCACAAAATCATAAATAGGGTTATTCAGGTCGTGTTTAGGTTTGGCAAAAACCGAAGTAATGTGTTTAGGCTGTTTCAGGATGCCACGTTCCATTAACTCTTTAATCGTCCCATAAAATTCCAGAGAGGTCTTTCCTATGAGAAGCGGGCCAAGGTCTTTTCCTGTTTTCCAGAACTTATACATTTCTTTAAGTCCTCGCAGGTAGAGATAGTCCTTTGTAAATCCGCCACCTCTGAAAACTCTAGTGGTCATGTAAAATGCGTGATCTACATCTAGTTTGTGCTCATTGACTAAGAACCTAAATACTTTCTTAAAGTCTGCTCCATCTATCATCATATCTGCAGCCAATACTCTCAAGCCAAGCTCTCTCAAACGTTCCATCATAATATTTCCCGATAGAAATTCTGCAAGTACAGCCAGACCTTCCTGAGTTCTGGTGTTTACAGGTAATCCTATATTAAAGAGTTTGAGCGGTTGGAGGTTTGAGTTCATGGTAGTTACCATGTGTACTCCTATCTCGTGGTGAACTAAGTACTCTAATCCTTTCGGAGAGAATCTAGCACCTTTCTTAACCAGCACTTTTTTCTGCTGATTCAGCACCATAGCATCAGCCGTAAGTCCAGCGCTAACCTCTATTCTTCCTTTAAAACCGTATTCATCGAAACTCTGACGGAACATTTGCACCGCATCAGCAGTAGTGAGGCTTTTCTCAGCTATAGGGTCAGGATTAGATAGATTCAGGAGAAACTGAGCATTGTCTATGTCGTGCTGGTCAGGCTTACCATAGTACTTCAGCGAGTTAATCAGAAAAGCATCTGTATTCAGAGAGTCAAGCATATCTACCTTATCTACATAAGCCAGAATGGTCTCTCGGTAGAGGTTTTGGATATGAATATCTGAGATGCGCTCTACTTCTAAATCGTATAATTTTCGCTTGAGTTCGAAAGCATCAAAACCAATGGGCTTATAAGTAAACTCAGGATTTTCAGTTCCCTTAGAAGAAAAGAATTTCTTTTTTTCCTTTTGGATATTGGTTGGATTCACATACTTCAGCAGCTCAAAGTCCTTTACCAGATGAAACAGCCGCTTGTCTATGTCCAGAACTACATCTTCTATTTTGTTGGCTAGAAGTCTATTCTTTTTTTTTTCGTCCCAGTTGGTAAACTGCTTCGCAAAGTTATGTGCGTGATTCAGAATAGCCGTTTTCATCTGATCGGTAATAGCAGAAATTACCCCTGGAAAAGGTTCTCCGGTTTCCTCATTACAGTAAATCTTGCTTACCTCTGTGGCCAGAACTAACGTATTGTCAAAATTCTGAGTGATGTAAGCCAACTGGTAACCAAATCCTTTGAACACGTCATTAATCTCAGTGGTGTTTTCATCATGAGGAAGCTCTATCTTCTTTAGTTCCTCTGCCCAAGCTTCTACAGATTCTCCGTATTTAGCTTGGTCTATTTTTTCAGAACCTATATTAAAAACTGGAACAGGTCTATCCCATCTTCTCCAGTTATAAGAGTGCATGTCGTACCAAACGCTAGCGCCAAATTCATCCTCCAGTTTTTGCGTCAGCGCATGAACCACCCTGTAATAATTCGTATGCTTGGTTAAACTTCTTTTTTTCTCGTCCTTAGTGAGGGCTTTTCTCCAGCACTTCTTTCCCCAAGCTGTCTCATAAACCGCACCTTCAGGAGCTCGGTTTAAGTCATATTCAAACCTAGAATCATGCCCAACGAGAGTTATCGGCATAGAGGCTATAAAATCTCCAGTAAATGGGTCTTCTTCATACCAGCGTTCATATTCAGAAAGAATAGATTTTATCTTGAGCTCATCTCTAAAGTTATGCCCGTCATGTATAGCGGTGCAAACGTAAGGTACGTAGCTATCGATTTTAATACTAAACGAGTTGTCCTTAGCTACAGCAGAAAAAGCCAATCCTTTTTCTATGTTAGCTATGATTTGCTCTATAGAAAGTTTACGCATTCGAAATAGCCTGTTTGAATTCTAATTTTCGTTGTGTAGCGCGGTCTCTGGCTCTTACCATATCTTCTACGTAGTCTATCACCTTGGTCTGAAGTCGGATTTTCAGCAGTTTATTGATATATGATATGCCTCCAGGACTAAGCACATTTACCTCAATTAACTTTCCGCCTATTAAGTCTAACCCAGCAAAGAATAATCCGTCCTGTACGAGTTTAGAACCTACTATTTTGCACAGCCTTTTTTCCTCTTTAGTTAAGATGTGCTTCACCACTTTACCACCAGCACTTACATTACTACGGGCATCACCTTCCGCAGGAACTCTACGCATGGCTCCTATAGGTTCACCATGAAGCATGAGTACACGCGCATCTCCTTTTTCTGCTCCTTCTACATAATTCTGTAAAATCACATAATTACTCTGCTCACCCTGACCTTTTACATAAAAATCAAGCAGTGAGTTTACGTTGTGCATAGCGCCTTTTTCTAACAGAATAACACCACTTCCGCCATATCCATTCAGTGGTTTCATGATCATTTTTTCCGTTTCAGACTCTTCTATAACACTCTTAAGGTATTTGATGTTCTTAGAAAAATAATTATTAGGAATAAAATAATTATTAGGGTAATATAAAGCTTCTGTGTAAATCTTT
>CAZTVP010000378.1:0-3257 GCA_964616995.1 uncultured Comamonadaceae bacterium | reverse complement strand
CTTTTCCCACGAGCGAATGATTCCCAGTGATTCTATCTCATCTTCTGTATCTCTAATTCCAGCTGTGTCTATGAATCTGAAATGAATTCCATCTATGATAGTGGAGTCTTCTATGGTATCTCGGGTAGTTCCTGCTATATCTGAAACTATGGCTCTGTCTTCTTTCAGCAGAGCGTTTAACAATGTGGACTTGCCCATGTTAGGCGCTCCTATAATGGCTACGGGAACACCGTTTTTAATCACATTTCCTGTAGAAAATGAGTCGGCTAATTTTCTAGAAACGTCTAAAATTTTATCTACTAGTTCCTTTAAGTCATCTCTATCCGCGAATTCCACATCTTCTTCAGAGAAGTCAAGCTCCAGTTCTATCAGCGATGCAAAGTTGATTAACTGCTCTCTCAATCCATTTATTTCAGAGGAAAATCCGCCTCGCATCTGATGCATGGCCAGTTTATGCGCTTCTGCAGATTCACTAGCTATCAGGTCGGCTACAGCTTCAGCTTGGCTGAGGTCCATCTTACCATTGTAAAAGGCTCTCATGGTAAATTCACCGGGCTTGGCTAGTCGAATTTCATTGCGCAGCAGAAGATTTAAAATTTCTTTCTGAATGTAAGGCGAACCATGGCATGAGATTTCTATGGTAGTCTCACCCGTAAATGATTTATCACCTTTCAGTAAAGTCACCAGCACTTCATCTATGATTTTATCTCCATCTACAATCCTCCCGAAGTGAGCCGTATGACTTTCAGCGTCTTGGATTTGTTTAGAAAAAACCTTCTGAAACTCAGTTAAACTGGTGTCTCCAGATATTCTGATGACTGCTATGGCGCCTAGTCCTGGAGCAGTGCTTAGTGCACAAATATTGTCTTTAATGAATGGTGAAATCACGTGTACAAATTTATCTTTTTAGAATTGGCTTATCCTATAGATTCCTCTATTTTCGCCCAAAAATTTAGACACAAGGATATGAGCGTTTTAGTCAATAAAGATTCTAAAATTATAGTACAAGGATTCACAGGTGGAGAGGGAACTTTCCATGCTGGACAAATGATTGAATACGGAACTAACGTAGTGGGCGGAGTTACTCCAGGAAAAGGAGGACAAACTCACTTAGATAAGCCAGTTTTTAACACAGTAGAAGAAGCGGTGCAAAAAACAGGTGCTGACGTGTCTATTCTGTTCGTACCACCAGCATTTGCAGGAGATGCTATTATGGAAGCTGCTGAAGCAGGAATTAAAGTAATCATAGCTATTACAGAGGGAATCCCAGTAGCAGATATGGTGAAAGTAAAAGAATACATTTCAGATAAAGACTGTACGCTAATAGGTCCTAACTGTCCTGGAGTAATCACAGCAGGAGAAGCTAAGGTGGGAATTATGCCAGGTTTCATTTTTGGAGAAGGTTCAGTAGGAGTAGTTTCTAAATCAGGAACACTTACTTATGAAGCAGCCGACCAAATCGTAAAAGCTGGGATGGGAATTACCACTGCCATAGGAATCGGAGGAGACCCTATCATAGGAACTACCACTCTAGAAGCGGTGAAGTTACTGATGAACGACCCTGAAACTAAGGGGATAGTTATGATAGGAGAGATAGGAGGAGACCTTGAGCCTAAAGCAGCTAGATGGATTAAAGAAAACGGAACTAAGCCAGTAGTCGGATTCATAGCTGGAGTAACAGCACCTAAAGGAAGAACGATGGGACATGCGGGAGCTATAGTATCGGGAGAAGATGAATCGGCAGAAGCTAAAAAAGCTATCTTAAGAGAATGTGGAGTACACGTAGTAGATTCTCCAGCAGATATAGGAACTAAGATGGCGGAGGTGTTGGCCTAAGTCAATTTTAAATCAAGATAATTTATGAGAGCCTATTCGCATTTTGTGGATGGGCTTTTTTTGTGTTTGTGAAAAGTTAGAAAGTTGGCACCTAAGCTCTACTCGGTTACAGAAAGTATGAAAGTTTGATTTTCATCAGATTATTAGAAATCAAAGGAGTTAGACTAACTTTTAACTTTAAGCCGTTAGGCGCACTGTCAAACTTAAGAACTTTCGAACTACACACTCACATTAGAAACCCCATGTGGATACTTCTGACTTAACAAATAGTGAAGCTTCTCATAATCTTGAGGATTGGAAACAAAGTCTAGTTCGTTGGTGTTGATGATAATCACGGGCATTTTAGCATTCTGCCTTATGTAGTTTAGATAATTTTCTTGAACTTTTACTAGGTATTCATCAGGGATTTTCTGCTCGTAATGTCTTCCTCGTTTTTTAATGTTCTCTTGAAGTTGAGAAATGTCCTTGTACAAATAAACCAGAAGGTCAGGCCTAGGAAGCTGAGCGTCCATGATTTCAAACATCTTCTGAAAGAGTCTGTACTCATCTTTAGATAGATTCGTCCTAGAAAATATCAGCGACTTGGCTATATAATAATCACTAATGATGCGTTCTGAAAAAAGACTCGAAGCTGAAAGTTTGTCCTTTAACTGGTGGTAACGCTCCGCTAAAAAAGACAATTCCAGTGGGAAAGCATATTTATCTGGTTGCTTGTAAAACTTAGGAAGAAAAGGATTATCAGCAAATTCTTCCAGAATCAAACTAGCCTTAGCATCAGCTCCTATCATCTTGGCCAAGCTGGTTTTGCCAGCGCCTATATTTCCCTCTATGGCTATAAAATTATAATGCATCTCCCAGTAACGAAACAACAGAATTATCCGAACATCTCTCTAACAATTCTGAAATACTTCTTAAAAACTGAGGATGAACCCAGTCTGGTTCTATTTCTACTAGCGGTTCTAAGACAAATTTCCTATTCTGAAGATAAGGATGTGGCAGTATCAATCGGGAAGAACTCAGCACTAACTTATCATAGAAAAGAAGGTCTAAATCTATAGGGCGGTCTTGATATCCTTCTTCTGTTTTTACCGTTTTCCCTAGTTGCTTCTCTACATTTTGTAGTAAGGTAAGAACCCTTTCAGCGCTATAAGAAGTTTCCAGTGTAAAAACACCATTGATAAACTCATTATCAGATTCATATCCCCAAGCAGGTGAGGTGTAGTGGTGGGATTTTTTGACTATTGCGCAGCACGCATCCTTAGAAATTAAATCCAGCGCAGACGATATAGACTTGAGTTTATGTCCCACATTAGCTCCGTATGAAATGATGCACTTATGATTCATAGTCCAAATGTAATTTTTTACATCCCTTGACAAAACGGAGATTAACAAATATTGAACTACTCATAAACCTTCAGTTC
>CAZTVP010000377.1:0-3278 GCA_964616995.1 uncultured Comamonadaceae bacterium | reverse complement strand
AGACGAATATTCCATTTCATAGACAACATCCGCATAGAACCTATTCTAGACTTAACTGCCACAGCAGCTATAACCGATGAATTCTGCGCTGGAACTATGGACGGAGCCATAGATGTAACCTTAGGAGCAGATGTGTTGTCCCACAGCTGGGCAGGGCCTAATGGATACACATCTACTTCAGAAGACATTACAGGATTAGAAGCAGGAGATTACACCCTAACAGTAACCGGTATTCATAACTGTGTGGAAACACATGTATTTACCGTAGCTAACACACTTACAGACTGCTGTTTAGACCCTACCTTAGACCTATCAGCATTGCTTTCAAGTTGGAATGATGAAGACTGCCCAGGTGCTTTTAACGGCATCTTAACTATACACGTAGGCTCAGATGTTACACAAACTGAATGGACTGGGCCGAATGATTTTAGTTCTTCCTCAGCACCTAACAATGGAATAGTCATTATGACAGATATAGAAGGAGGAGATTATACAGTCACTGTTTCTAATGATGCTGGATGTGAGGAAACCTATGAATTTAACCTACCTCAGGGAGAATTCTGCTGTGAAGATGAAGGAGCCAGTCCTACCATTATTAGCGGAACACAAGTAATAGACAGTTATAGTACGTTTTATGATGATATTATAGTTCCTTCGGGTTCCTCTTTAGTAGTTAATAATGCTCTATTACACTTTGCAGCAGATGTACAGATCGTAGTAGAACCCGGTGGACACCTCACACTTAATAACGCCACTTTAGATGCTATACCTGACTGTGGTTTTCAGTGGGGAGGTGTAGAAGTCCAAGGTTTTTCAGTTCTACCCCAAACTGCCCAAAACCAAGGCACCATAACTGCTACCACTGCCACCATTAATAACGCTAGAGTAGGCACCTCACTAGGAGCATTAGATGAAAATTTTGAGCATATACCTCTAAGAGGTGGAGCTTATGGAAAATTTGGTCTCTTAAGATTTACAAATAATGAAAAAGACCTATTCATATTTGATAATGAAAACCAAACAGCTAATCTAGACTTTGCCAATATAGTCAGCTTTTTAACAGTTAACTACTATGAAACCGCCAACTACCCGCAGAATAGAGTCCATCTTATAAACACAGATAGAGCTATTTTTAAAAACTGCTTGTTTGTCAACTGGAATAATGAGCTGCTAAATGAACCCCAGGCGTATGAGTTAACAGCCATAGAAGCTCTAGATTCACCATTTACTTATGTAACAGATGAAATTGACTTTTACGGTCAGCCGTATGTTCAGGCTAGTGGTGTGGTAGGTTTTACTTACGGTATAAGAGCAGTAGGTGGTACAGAATACTTCTACTACGTGAGAGGTGTAAGGTTCTTCTGCCATAGAGGAATTTTCATGAATAACACCGGCACAAGTCATGTTTATGAGAACGAACTAAACCCTCTATTTGGTAATGTAACCATAAGTGATCTAGCAGACCTACAGATATAGAAACGCTGAACTTTGTAGATATACCAGGCCCAGATAATGACCCTGTACTTACAGGAGGTTATGGCCTTTACCTGTTAGGAGATACAGGAGCAGATGTAAGAGAGAATGTGATCAATAGGCAAGCCCTCCCAGGGCATGTGGGCATTATCATCTTTGACACCTTTAATGATAACCAACCTATTTATAATAATGAGATCTTTAAGTGCGATACAGGTATAAGGGCGTTAAATAAGAATAGAACTCCCTCATTCCCTCCAGTGGGGGCTGAGTTCAGGTGTAATGCATTTAGTGGAAACATCATAGACGTAGAAGTAAACGGACTTATTCCTACCTGCACCACCTGCGGTGTTTCTCAAACACAGGGAGAAGCTGATGAGTCAGCAGGAAATGAGTTCGAAATTCCTCAAGATCCACTAGTTACGGAGCATTTAGTAAACTTCTTTGGTAATGCATCTCATACGTATAACAGGTTAAACACCCCTTCTACCACGGAACCTGCTAATTCTGAAACAGAGAACTATAGTTTGATACAAGTATCTTTTGCCAATCCTTGTGATGAAGAAATTCCTGATATACCTAATGCAGATATCCCTTTTGAAATATATGCTTTCAACTTAGAACAGGATGATTTAGCTGACCAGTATGCTACTAAGTATAATCAGTGGCTTGCATTAGTAGATGGTGGTGATACAGACGCCCTTACAGCAGAGGTTATAGAAACAGAGTTTAGTGAAGCACTGGAACTTCACTATGAGCTTATGGCTAAGAGCCCTAATCTCAGTGAGCAGGTAATGATAGAAGCCATAGAAAAAGAGTATGACCTACCTATGGTACTTCTGAAGCAGATTTTACAGAGTAACCCACAGGCTGCCAAATCCTCTAAGGTAAAAGACAAATTAGACGCTCGTTTAATGCCGCTTCCTGAGTACATGAAACAGGAAATAATGGAAGGCCTAAACTGGGTAAGCCAAAAAGAAAACTTAGAAACAGATATGGTAAATATCAAGCGGGAGTATCACCAACTTGAGCGTTTATACATGCACCACATACTGGAAGATTCACTCATTTTAGATAAACAGGCTGAGCTAATAGCCGTTATAAATAGCTCACCCTTTGGTGAACCAGTTCTGGAAAAAGTAAAACGCACCTACCGCTGGGGTGATTTAAACCCTGCCATAACACTGGCACAAACTGAACTAAATCAGTTAGATGCTACTTCAGAATCATACCAGCTCACTTATGATTTACTTCAAGTACTAGAAATAGAACAGCAAATAAACGAACAGGATCTTAGTACCACTGATGCAGTTCAAGCGGTGCAAAATCTGAGGCTCAACCCCGACTTTACCCAGTCTGCGCTTAGCATAGAATTAGAAGAAAAACTCACAGGTAATATTGTTCTTGAACATGTGTATTACCCACAAGTACAGATGGAATACAGAGGTTCTCTACAAGAGCCTTTGGAAACTGAACTACCTATAAATATTTATCCTAATCCTGTGACCGATTTATTAGTAGTAGAATTAGGAAATATGCCGCTAACAGAATCGGCTTGTGTAGAGATACTAGATAATACCGGTAAAATCATAGAGCAAGTAAAAATCAGTGATACTTATCAACAAGTGGTAGATGTCAGTACTCTGAATACTGGTTTGTATCATTTCTTATTGAAAGATCAGGGACAGTTGATTGTAAAACAATATGTCCTAAAATCAGAATAAAATGAGGTTGATTCAAATCTTTTTAGTACTAGCCTTTTGGTTAATAAATGAATCTGCTGTTAGCCAATATTTTAATGTGCG
>CAZTVP010000376.1:734-3288 GCA_964616995.1 uncultured Comamonadaceae bacterium | reverse complement strand
TAAAATTTATATTAGAAGTCCTTGGTTTATGACCGAGGACTTTTATTTTTCAGCAATGAGAATTTCTTTTTCCTTCTTAATTATTTGCGGTGCAATATTTCTTGCAAACTGCGGCTCTGATACAAAAAGTTCTTCGGACGTTCTAGCAAAATTTGACTCTCCATTGGACAGTTTGAATGCATTGATTCAAAGTGACGCTGGAAACGAAGAAGCATTGCGCAGCAGAGCAGAGTACTATTATAACAATGGTGATTATGAAATGGCGATGGCTGACCTTAATCAGAAGATGGCTATCTCCTCAACAGATGAGGATTACTACATGAAGGGAAACATTCTGTTTTCAAATCTTCAGATTAAAGGGAATGCTGACAATGCTAACAAAGCCTACAGACTATGCGTTCAAGAAAATTCTCAAAATGCCAACTGTTATGTAAAACTAGCTCAGATACAGCAGCTTCTGGATAATTATGACGAGAGCATTTCTTTGGTAGATTCTGCATTAATGATAGATCAAACTCTTCCTGATGCATACTTTTTAAAGGGCCTAACTTTTGAACTTAGAAGAGCTAAAGGAGACACTTCTCTAGCTATTAGTAGTTATCAAACGGCAGTGGAAGTCAATCCTAATTTTTATGAGGCTTACATGAGATTAGGGAGTTTACATGCAGCTCAAAAGAACATGCTTGCAGAACAATATTATAGTTCAGCTATAAAAACCCAACCTAATCGAATAGAAGCTCACTACAATTTGGCTATTTTCTATCAGAATAATGGAATGTTTACTGAAGCTATGGATAAATATGATGATATTTTAACCATAGATCCTAACTCTTATTTAGCCTATCATAATCAAGGGTATATCCTACTTGTATATGGGGACAAATATAAAGAGGCTGCCGAAAAATTTGGTCTATCGATAGAATACAACCCCGAGTACACGGAAGCTTATCACAATAGAGGTCTAGCCCTTAAAAATCTGGGCAAGTATGAGTTGGCAAGAGAAGACTTTTTAAAAGCGCTCGAGATCCAACCTGACTTTGTGCTTTCAGCTCAACAACTGGAGGAACTGGATGAGCTCTAAATATCTAACTCCACAGTACCTACTTTAGATCTATCACTTGTAGGATCATACTCTATTAATACTTTAAACGCGTATTTAAAAGTATGATTGGGAACTTCAGCTTTTTTAGCTTCAAATATGATAGATAGGTAGGTTGGTTTCCAATTTTCTCCAAGTTCTTTAGTGTAAACGATCAGACCATTATTTGGATCTGTTTTAATAATTTCTTCTTTTGAGCCTGTTTGTGCTTCTATGACAAATTCTGTTCCTGCAAACATCTCGCTTTCAGGTAAGTTCAATTTGAGTGTGATTAAATTCTGACCATTCACACCAAAAGCTCGTGTGTTCTTAATTTCTAGCTTGGTAATCGGTACAGAATGATGCCAATCTAGACCGTTTGAAATATTGAGCGTGAGTACACTTTTATCTGATGGTGACACCACTCGAATAGCATTATTCAAACCATCTAAAACATAGATTTTACCATTCATTGTACACAAATCTGTGGGAGTATTGAATAAAGATTCTTCAAGAGATCCATCTAAAAAGCCTTTTGACGATCCAGATACCTGGCTTAAACCTTCTTCATCTAATTTTCTAATGGTATGATTAAATGAATCAAGAATATAAATGGAATTCCCTAATTGATGGATAGACAGAGAATTTTCTAAACTACTGGAGTCTTTAGAACTACTTGATGAATAGATAGTTTTTAAAGACTTTTTTGTCAGCCTTCTAATTTTAGGATTCTTCCCGTTCTCTAATAAAAGAAGGTCTCCATTTTGATCTATACACATATTAGCCAAATTGCTCACAGATGCTTCTTCTCTCTTTCCATCTATACTGGTGTTTTTACCTTTTATTATTCGCTCACCAGCTCCAGAATCCAAGTTTACTTTATAAATACTATTGTCTTTATTCATGCTAATGAATATATATCCATCTTTTAGCACCAATTTAGAAGGAAAAGCTAACGGCTTCTCACCTAGCCGAACTTCATCTGTTAATATTACCGCTTCACTTCCTGTTCCTAACCAAGTGCTTACTGTTAATGACTTAAGATCTACCTTACGTATCACATGGTTATGTGTATCTGCCACATATAGTATCCTAGATTCTGAATCAAATACCATGTCCTCAGGTCTCCTAAATCTGGCTAAACCTATATTTCCATCTGTGTACCCTTCTGTGGTACCACCTATTACATATTCTATTTCTCCTAAATCATTTATACCTAACACTCTGCTATTTTCGGTATCACAAACAAATAAACCTCCGATTAATTCATCACATGCTATGGCTCTGGGGAAATTAAACAAATCTGTTCTGGTAAATTTATTCAATGGAAATGTAGGTATGGTCTCGAGCTTTTCTTGAGACTTATTTTCTTTTAATATCTGAAGCAGTTTCTCTACATCTTCAGGTGAGTTTTGAATATCTAATGATGTAACTCCTGATCTATTTGTACTAATAATAATTTTGTTCATCTCAGGA
>CAZTVP010000376.1:0-724 GCA_964616995.1 uncultured Comamonadaceae bacterium | reverse complement strand
ATCCAACACTCTTTTTAATTTATCATTAACCTTACTCACAAGAGGTCTTCCCTCTACTCGTTTTCTCCATATGCTGAAAGCCTCTTCTGGTGTGAATTTTTCTTCAAGAAATGGATGTAAAAAGTCTATTATTAACACTTCAGGGTGCTCTTGTTGAATATCCCTTAGTTTATTCAAAACTTCAGAATCTCTTTGATTAAATGGAGACCAAAAATGGTAGATTACATTTCTATCTTGCACGAATCTGTAGTCAGATCCATCTTCATTATCCAACCCCATCCATCTGGCATCTCTTGGAATGAAAAGCTCAGTAAATTCATCATATAGCTCAGCATCTTCAGGATTTGCTTTTTGTTCTTTTTGGCCATAGCTTACAGCAGCCAGTATCAAGAATATGATTAAGGATAAATTCTTCATTTTTTATAGTATTTCAGGGGAGTTAACAAATAACATGCTAAAAAGGGGCAAAAAAAAGGGCTGGAAATTCCAACCCTTCTTTAATCTGATCTTTAACTATTTAACAGAGTCACAAATAGCTTTGAATGTCTCTGGGTGATTCATAGCTAAGTCTGCTAAAACTTTTCTGTTTAGCTCTATTCCCTTAGAATGAACTTTACCCATAAATACTGAGTAAGACATTCCGTTCTGTCTAGCTCCAGCGTTAATACGCTGAATCCATAACTTTCTAAAGTTTCTCTTTTTATTTTTTCTGTCTCTGTACGAG
>CAZTVP010000375.1:0-3291 GCA_964616995.1 uncultured Comamonadaceae bacterium | reverse complement strand
ATAACAGCTGAGTAATACGAATCTGCGGCTCCTCTGGTAATCCCCACTCCTTCTTCAAAGGCTGAAATCTGCTTACTAAAAATTCCATAGAGCGCTCCACCAGCAGAGAAAGCTCCGAATAGCTGAGCTAATGAATAGGTAAACCAATGTTTGAAATCAATTTGGCCAAGGATTAAGAATGCTCCTGAAACTGCTGGATTCAAATGTGCTGGACAGATTCTATTTACAGCGTAAATAGCCAATCCTACTCCACCACCGAAGATTACAGCCACAGTGCTCAATCCTCCAAAACCATCTATCAGAACCGAACAAGCTATGCTTCCACAACCGATGAACACGAGAATAAATGTTCCTAGAAATTCGCCAAGGAGTTCTTTAGTTAGGGTAGAGCGCATAAATTTTTACTGAACTATTAGCTTATTCACAACCTGCAAATTACCGACTTCTACATGAACAGTGTATAAACCTGATGTTAAGAATGAAATATCTAACGGTTCATTTTCTTCAGTGATTTGCTGGAGCATAAGTCTTCCTTGAAAATCATGAATACGCACTTTTAACGACTCTTTTAGTTCTGTTTGAAAGTACAATTCATCCAGTGCAGGATTCGGATAAACCGTAATCGGATTTCCAAAAAGATTGTACAGTCTGTTCTGTATGTAATCTGGTCTTTGCACCGCAAAAACCCTCATTTCCGCCAGGCTTTCTTTCCAAGCAGTGAAGTTCTCTGGAGTATTCCAGCGGGCTATGTGTTCGTTCATCAGCGGCTCATAAATTTCCGTGAGCGAATCGAGCTTCTGTACAATATAGTCAGGACTAAAAGCCGTAGAAAGCAACTCAAGATACCGTGCGTAGAACTGACTTCTAAAATCACTATTGCGAAGCAATGCCGAGAAGATTTTAAAACCAGTCCTATTCGAGCGCTGGTCAGTTATGAGGCCGGAAAGCTCGTCATAACCGAGGTTATAAAAACAGCCATCACAGTCATAGAACATCCACCTGAACTTAGCTCCTTCGGTTCGCTCTCTCCACACTTTTTGGTTATTCTGTGGCCAGTCCCAGTTGGCCATAAAAAACTCAGTAATAAAATAATCTATAAAATTCTCAAGCTCTATCTGCTCTAGTACTTGCTCATAATTCTCAGGCTGAGTTAAATCTTGAGTCTCACAGAACTGCATTAGATTCCTGAACGCTACCTCATCTCCTTCCAGTGCTACCAGCAAGTTATCTTCTACCTTAACAATATCAAGATTTTCAGGATTCACACCATGGTGAGAAGCCAAGTAATATTTCCCCATGTTTTCTCTCGCATTCATAATACCCCAGTATTCTCCATTCAGGAAAACATGTGCCGTTTCAGCCTCCATGTAATCCAGGTCTAACTCTTCCACTAACTCAGCAGATAGAATGTCTTTCAGCATAGAAATGGTAAAGTCAGAATGTCCGCTGCGCAATACTATTCTCCTATAATCTTCCACCTCTCTATCGGAAAAAAACGGATAATCAAAAGGGGCTTTCTGGCCGTAGTTTCTACCGAAAAGCTTCAGGGACTTTTGACTGTTCAGCCGTGAACCTCTGCCTCTGATTCTCACATCTACCTCTGAATGATGAACAGCGCCTAACTCACCATCTATCAGCTGAAGTCTAGCTCTCCGCTCCCATTCTTCACCATCTCCTAAGTAGTTTTGACCAGTAGCTCCAGGTACCATAATTCCATCATCTCCGAATAATTCCTCTTCATTAAAACTCAGCGAATAAATAGGCAAAGGATGCTTGGTATAAATCTCAGGATGAATGAATGCATCTACTTCTACTAATTCTGAAGAAGGACAACCATCTCTAAAACTCTGAAACTTGTAATTGTAACCTTTAAAGACTCCACCTTTAGGTTCTTTCCAGTCATCTGCACTTGGCTTGTAGGAGATTCCCTCTATAGCTCGTTGTTCGGTCAAAAGCACTGAACCTGACCAAAACTCATCCTCTTCATCAGGCACAGAACCGTCAGCGGTGAATCGCACTTCTTCATCTGCTTCTGCACTTAACCAAAACTCTTCTTCATACAATCCTGACGGATGAGAAATTTCTATTTCATTCGAAATTTGCTGAAATTCCGTTGTAAATATGTTTTGCGCTGCTGGAGAAGGCACATAAAAGTGGGTGAACTCCCCTACCTCGTTTCGGCCATAACTTCTGTTCTGTGGCACACACGAATATATCACCTCATCCACCAGTTCCTGTTGTGCATTCCTGAGCTGAAGTATTTCACCTTCTTTTTTCAGCTTGAAACTAGCCTGAACTGGATTATTCTCATATGCGGTGCAATGCACCACCACAAATCCTCCAGCTTCCAAGACTAGGTTTGGAAACTGCCATTTCTCAGGTTCGTCTATATCATCTGTAAAGAACCACCCTTGAAGATTCACTGAATTTTCACCGGTGTTATGCAGTTCTACCCAATCCGTATAATTTCCGTTTTCATCTGCTAGAAAAGAAGCGTTAGCAGGCATGAGTTCATTGATAACTACTTGACCATTAAGAGAAAACGCACTTGAAACCAAAAATGCTATGATAGTTAAAACACGCATCAGAATCCTATTCCCACTCTAAAATGAGCTCCTGTGAAATCAGTTTTTTCTTCAAATTCTTGACCTATGAAATTGGTGGTTTCCACCACTGAAAACTGATGCTTGAAAGAAACCAGAAAGGTAAAGTATAACTTCTCATTAATAGGGTATTTCCAGCTACGACCTATTTCTAAAAACCCTCTTCCTTCCACCTCTTGATTCACGGTTAAATCCTGATTTCCTTCCCCAAAGGAATAACCTCCATAAGCTCTGAAAGCTCCTACACTATTTTCTTTGGCTTTAGCTTCTACTAGCGCAAATACAGGTACAAAACTCAATCTATCATACTGGTCTAATCCTGCCCCTAATCCTAGTTTAAAATTTGAGCTAAGTTTCTTGGTCACTGAAAAACGACCCGAAAATCCAGAGTGAAAGGAAAAAGAATTAGTGGTGACTTGCCCGCCTAGGAGATATCCTACCTCTAGCTCTGCTCCCACAGCAGAATCGTCTTGAGCTGTGGCTAACACGCAGCTAAAGATGAATAAGCAGCTGTATATCCACTTTCTTTTCATGCGGTGCAAAGGTCTAGTTTATTCTGGAAATAACACTTAGAATTAACTGAGTTTAACCCGAGTAAGACTGAATTAACACCTGTACAATGACCTTCTTACGGTGAGATATTCACCATTTAAAAAAAGTGATAACTTAACAAGTACATTTGTAAAAC
>CAZTVP010000374.1:0-3293 GCA_964616995.1 uncultured Comamonadaceae bacterium | reverse complement strand
ATCTGGAGTAGCTATATCATTAGGACTATTTATTAGGCATTTCTCAAATAGAATAGACTTCCAATTATAAAATCCTAAGAGCGCATTGTTTGGTCAAATAAAGGAAAAGGCTAAAAATTAATTATAAATTTATCTGTCTGTATTTCAGTGTTTTAATTAAAAATTAGAAAATTTTTGCAGTTTTTCGTAACCAAAATTTATTCCTCCCCGTTATAAATAAACAAGAGTTTCTTACTCCTGTTCTAAGGAGTACAAATAGAAATTAATTTTGGTTAAGGTTAAAAAAGTGTTCTAGCGAGAGCACTTTTTTTTTGACCTTAACTTTTTCTCTCAACCATAGTTTTAGTGGGACTTAAGCATGCACGACTTCTGGACAAAAGAGTCTATTCAGTAGCCAACTATCCAAAAAAAAATCAAGCAGTTTTTCATCTCTGATTTCACTATTGACCTATATCTATTTCTTTATCGAATGAAGTAATCTCTGTCCTACAGTTATTTGAATCCATCAGATGACAACAAGAACTGTATCACCTCAGTAATTTTGGGAGCATATTCATTAGGTACTTTCTAAGTATCTATTAAGTAGTTAAGTATTTTGGTTAAGGTTATAAGGCTCTGCAGATGTGGAGCCTTATTTTTTAATCTGAATAGATACTCTAATGCTTAATTCAGGTTTAACCCCTTAGTCTCTACCCAGCCCTCGGTATTGGTAGCCAGCTGTACCTTAGCCCAGTCATCGTAAAGCTCAAGGATGATAAACTTATATCCCGGTTGTACAGAAGTTATTACCTCACTTGAAACCGAAGTAGCTTCATATACTTGAGTGTTGTCTTCTGTAGATGTAGCTAGGTTTTCTACTGGGTAGGAGTTAAGAGTCAGAATCACGATCAGTATAAAAACAGAGAATATCAAGTAATCTAATTTGCCAAGAGAACGCGTTGAGAGTATTATACTACCAATCCGCCAAAGGGATAAGATGAGTAAAACAATATTTAGAATAAGTAAAACAGGTAAGAATCTAGGGTTCAGATAAAAATTCTCTGAACTTTCTATTTGACTGATGAAAATAGACTTAGCGGTATTTTCCGTTTGTTCGTAGGCTAAAATTAAATTCTGATTCAGCGGTGCAAAGTTCGTGTCAAACCTCCGAGCTTTTTCATAGTAAAAGATAGCATCAGCATAGTTCTTCTCCTGCATGCAGCTATCTCCAGCCAGTATTAGCGGTGCAAATTCGGCTGGCACTGCCCAGCTTGAAAAGCCTAAAACTATGAACGCTATGTGCAGTAGTTGTTTAAGCATTGGCAGTCTTTTCAATGTTTTTAATGACCTCAGAAGTTCTTGATTTTAATTCTTCAAGTTTATCCGCTGGAATATTTCCTTTTTTGCTGAATTCTAAAAATTTGATTTCGTCTGTAACAGATTTAACTTGGAGGAAGTTTTCTTCACTTAAATTCTTCTTCATCCAGCCTTGGCTCAATTTCCCCCTATCTATCTGAAACTTTTCTACCAAGTACTCTTCTATCCAGTTCAGTAATTCAGAAGCAGAATTATGCTCATTGAATCTTTTCATATCTCGAGTGAACAATTCAAAAGGACTGAGCTCAACTTGGCTCTGGTTTTCTGCTTTTACCTTTTTAAAACTTAAGAAGGCTATAATTAAAATCCCCAGAAAAAGAGAGCCGAGTAGAACACCCAAAAAAGAAGCTCTGCTCATAAATGCAGGATAAGCGCGGATTGGAATCAACTCTGAAGAAATAGGAGTAAAGGTCAATTCTTCTCTTTCTGGTTCAAGTTTTTTAGATGTGTTACTGAGTTCAGCCACATTGATGTGAAAGCCATTGAATAAAGCAGAGTCTAATCGTTCTCTAGTTGGATTAAAGAAATAGCAGTAAAAGTCAGTTACATCTATTCTTCCTGATTTACGTGGAATCAAGGTGAAGTTATAATCTACTGTTCCTGTGGTGCTGTAGGATTTTTGGTCGTAGTTACTTTGCACTGCTGGTTTATAAACTTGAAAGTACGCCTCAACTGGTTCTAAAGAAGGTGGTTTTAGTGAGTTAAAATGACCTTCAGCAGAAATGTTTACTGAAAGCTCCGCTGCTTCGTCTGCTTCTAACCTCGTTTTAGAAACCTCGGTAGAAATCTCTAACTCTGAGAATATGCCTAAATAGTTTTCTTCGGGTAAATCTACCAGGTCGAATACTTTAAAACTCGCAGGTTCGGATTGAATGATTTCACTTTTATCCTTATAAGTAGAAAAGAATCCCTGTCCGTATTTTTCTCTGGTAGTAACGGTAATAGGGAAAGTTCCTACGGTAAAAGAACCCACAGAATCACAGCTGATTTTATAGCGTTTCAGAAGAGCGGAGTTATATAATTTTCCCTTATAGAGAACTTGGTCTTGCTCGTATCCATCTTGTTCGAGTTCTGTTATGGTAAGACCTGGATAATTAAAAGCTATTTCGCCCTCGGCTGAGTGGATGTTCATTGAAAATAGCACTTTTAGTTCGGCTATAACACTTTCTCCCTTGAACAGTTTATCAGAATTAAGTTCTACGATAGCCAAGTATTTTTCTCGACCGTTTATGGTGGATTTACTGACTACATCTACCGTGGGAGCGGCTGATTTCTGTTCCTGTTTATTGATTAAAGCAGAGAGAGTTGGGAGTTTAATATCTTCAGCTATTTTGTCTATTCTGCCTTTAAAGGTGAAAGCATATTCGCTATTAATTCGGGTTCTATTTGGGTTAGATTTGTTGAGTATTTTAAGCCTTGCGTCATTTTCTATAAGCTGAATGTTAGCCACAGAATTAGCTTCGAAAGAGTAGGTGATTTCAAAATTTTGACCTTCCAGAACTATCCTAGGAGCTTGAATTTCTATCTGACTATAAGAAGTAAAACAGACAGCTAAAAACGATATGACTAAACATACTATTCTCACCAGTCTTTTTCAGTTTTTTTCGTGCTTCCTCCTGTTTTAGAATTCAAGTCTTCCTTAACTCTCTTTTTGGTTTGATTTTCCTGCTGGTCTAAGTATTTCATAATTTGCTCAGCCTGTTCCATGTCTATACGTTCAGACATGCTTTCTCTAGGCTTTTGTTCTGGCTGACTGTTTTCATTTGGTTCATTTGGAGATGGATTTTCATCTTCTTTTTCAGGTTCTGAAGGTTGAGGTTGCTGATTTTGCTCAGCATTATCTGCTTGACTTTCTTCTTGGCCTTGCTGTCCTTGTTGTTGCTGTTGTTGTTGTTGTTGTTGTTGTTGTTGTTGTTGTTGTTGTTGTTGTTGTTGTT
>CAZTVP010000373.1:0-3296 GCA_964616995.1 uncultured Comamonadaceae bacterium | reverse complement strand
TTTTAGGATGATGCGCTCTTTCGTAAATCTCCTTGGCATTCTTTATTTCCACGGTCATATCCTGCGGAGAATGTGTAACCAACAGCGGTTTTCTCAGTTTCTTAATGATATCTTCCTGATTGATAGACTCTATATCTTCTATGAAGTCTTTCTTAAGCGTGAACTTTCTTCCTTCTATATTCACCTCTGCTTCTCCCTTCTCCATGATTTCATCCAGCCCATCTGCAAAGAGATGACTCACATGAGAAGGTGTAGAAGGTGCTCCTATGGTGGCTATGGCCTGAACTGAAGAAATCTTTCTACCTGCTGCTATCACAGCTGCTCCACCTAGTGAATGTCCTATGAGTATAGTGGGAGCTTCGTATTCTTTTTCTAAAAAGTCTGCTGCACAAATCAAGTCCTTTACATTACTGGTAAACGTAGTATCTGCGAATTCTCCTTGACTCTGTCCTAGTCCTGTGAAATCAAATCTCAGCACGGCTATTCCTTCTTCAGTGAGCGCTCTGACTATGTTCCTTACCGCTTTTAAGTTTTTAGAACAGGTAAAACAGTGCGCGAATAATGCATAGTTATGCGGAGCTTGATGGTCAGGCATTTCTAACCGAGCCGAAAGGAGTTCTCCTTTAGAATTCTGGAAATTGGTTTTAATCGAACTCATGTTATTCAGATGTTTTATCTAGGTGAATAGAAGCTGAATTTATACAAAATCTCAATCCTGAAGGTGCTGGTCCATCTGGAAAAACATGTCCAAGATGTGAATCACAAACATTGCACATTACTTCCACCCTTACCATGCCATAAGATGTGTCCTTTTCATATTTGATGGCATTGTCTTTTATGGGTGCTGTAAAGCTTGGCCAACCTGTTCCGGATTCGAACTTTATGCTGGAATCAAAGAGTGGCTCTCCGCAGCAAATACAGTTATACCTGCCAGCTTCGTGTGATGCACAGTAGGCGCCAGTTCCAGCTCTTTCAGTTCCCTTTAGCCTGGTGATTCTGTATTGTTCTTCTGTGAGCTGCTCCTTCCACTCGGCTTCTGATTTTACCACTCTTCTTTCTGGCACTAGACCTGTGCCATTGGCATATTTTATAATGTCACTCCAGTTCATGGACTGCTTGTTTTTTGTTTGCGCTGCAATGTAGTTTCTGTTTCTCAACTAGCTATCTCGTTAACAAATGATGTGGAACCGGAATTTCAACACTATTGCAACGCCATGAAAAACAAAAGCTTAAAAGAAAAATCAACCTTCCACCCCCTCCTACAGTCTTTCTAATGCGTGTATCATAGAGAACAAATATTTTTACACCATGAATAAAGACTTAAAGTCCCCGATTGTGCTTGCTCTTAAAAGAACTGCTTTTATGTTTCTTACCGCTTTATTAATCTTTTCATGTAATGATGATGAATTAGAATTTGACTGTGAGGAACTGGAATTGAACATTGGTGATGTATGCACGGCTTCTAATGATTCAATTACCATTACCGGGGTTATGGATGCCAACTGTGACTGTATCACACTACCAGATAGCACTTGGAATGACTCTACAAATGTGACTTATGACTGCCCAGGCTTAATGGCTAACATTGGAGACTCATGCGGTCAAAACGGTTATGTGAACTCCTCTTGTGAGTGCATAGAACAGCAGGATACTACTTGGACTCAGCAATATGACTGCCCTAATCTAATGCAAAATTTTAATGATTCCTGCTGGGTCAATATTCAAGGAACGAATTACATAGGTGTAGTAAATTCAGCGTGCGAGTGTGAGCTGGACAATGCTCCTACTTTCGACTGTCCTGAACTGATGCAGAACTTTGGCGATTCTTGTATCTACTGGGACCCAGTTTTAACAGAGACACTGGGAACGGTAAACATGGACTGCGAATGCGATTAATATAAAATTCTAACAACAGAAAAACCGAAATTAGAGTAAGCTCGGTTTTTCTGTTTCTACTTCTCCATTGACCTTAGAGCCAGAAGAAATAAAACTCCTTAAAAAGAAGGACAGGAAAGCACAAACCAATTTTTACCGAAGGTGTTTTAGCTTCCTTATGAATATTTCTCTGCGTTATAAAAAGAATGAAGATGATGCAGCTTTTTTAGTGAATGAAGCATTCCTCAAAATACTCTCAGGAATAGACAAAATAGATGTGAATAAAAGTCTGCTCCCATGGATGAAGAGAATTATGGTAAATACTGCTATAGACGACTTTCGAAAAAACAAAAAACACGCCCAGACTTTTGCTCATACCAGTGAAGAGTTTGAAGAAATAGGAACTACGGCTGTAGAAGAACATTTAGAATTCGAGTCGGCTGAGTTTTTTCAGAGTTTACTCAATCAACTCCCGAATGCCACTAATCACGTGTTTAACCTATTTGCTATTGATGGATACACACATAAAGAGGTAGCAGACATGCTGAGTATAAGCATAGAAACAAGCAAATGGCATGTGAAACAAGCCCGAAAAAGATTAAAAGAATTGTATTTAAAAACCGAGAATAAACAAGTTGGCTAAAGACCCTAACATAGAAGACCTACTGAAGGAAAAACTAAGTTCTAGAGAATTTGAAATCAAAGAGACTTGGATGGCAGATTTAGATGCCAAGTTAGATGCTCAAAATAGTTCATCTAAACGTTGGTGGTTATTTCTGCTAGGAGCTATGGTAGGATTGGTTTCTTTGGGAGTAATTGCTTTTAATTTTGACTTGGGTATGACTTCAAATGAAAGCTCAGAATACATTCCACGATTCAGTGAAGAGGAAAGCATAGGACGAAACACTGCACTGCATAATTCTGGTTCTTCTGAAAGAAAATCAGCTTTAGAAGATAACATCTCATCAAGTTCAACAATTGATTATGCAGCTAGCGAAAAAGATTCAGAATTATTAGAAAATGATTCTAAAATCAACTCAAACTCTGACTCTTTAAGTAGCCAACAAACAAATGGAGGAGCCTTTAATCAGACTGAAGGTCAAAACACTTTTACCTATACTCAAAGAGGATTAGCAGAAAACAGTACAAAATCGAATCCTTCCTTAAATTCAAAGGGTGAAACTACCACTGATTCAAACGAACCTCTCGCAGAAAATGGAAATCAAGGAAGGAACAATAATTCTGTTAGTCCAGATTCTCAAAACCATTCAGAATCAGCAAATGATTCTAACATCAGAAAAAAAGATGACAACAAGCAAGAGAATCGAGTAAATCAAGGCAATTCTTCTTCCTATGGAAATAGTGAGGTCACTGCACAAAATACTGGA
Source organism: uncultured Comamonadaceae bacterium (assembly GCA_964616995.1). Lineage (GTDB taxonomy): Bacteria > Bacteroidota > Bacteroidia > Flavobacteriales_D > Sanyastnellaceae > ASP10-05a. The sequence continues at coordinate 33 of CAZTVP010000373.1, read as the reverse complement.
GATAGTGAAGGAACAAAAATCATTTCAGAGTCC
>CAZTVP010000372.1:657-3309 GCA_964616995.1 uncultured Comamonadaceae bacterium | reverse complement strand
TTTATAAAATAGATGCACCTAGCTGCTTTTCGTATGAAGTGCTAAAAAGCGAAATTCTACTTCTGCTAGATAAAAATGGCATCACAGATGGAGGTCGAGTAAGAGTGACTATAACCCGAAAGGGAAATGGTTTTTACGCTCCTGATGCTAATGATTTAGATTATGTCATAGAAGCGCAACCTAAACCTGAAAGTAAATTCATCCTGAATAATTCAGGGAAAGTGGTGGACTTGTTTCCAGACATCAAGAAACAGATTAACGCATTCTCCACGTTTAAGACACTCAACTGTCAGCTGTACATTCATGCTAGCCTTTTTGCTAAGGAAAAAATGATAGATGAAGCGCTTATTCAAAATGAAAAGCTCGGAATCATAGAAAGCACTGTAGCTAATATTTTCTTAGTGAGTAATGGAGTGCTTTATACTCCAGGATTAACCGAAGGATGTGTGGGTGGAACCATGAGAATGAACATTATCAACCTGGCTATCCAAAACGGAATTAAAGTCTATGAGTGCAACCTTACTCCTCAAAACTTACTGGCTGCTGATGAAATATTTTTGACGAATGCCATTAATGGAGTGCAGTGGGTAGGAAGCTATCGAACCAAAAGGTATTTCAATAATACTTCTAAGAAGATTTTGAATATGCTTAACCAAAGTGCTCTAGCTGAAGTAGCTGCTATGCAGTAGAACTTACTCTTACTCTAGGGTCAACTATTCCGTAGAGAATATCCACAAGCATATTCAATAGTACGAACATGAAGGAGATTACTATAACAGCTCCCATTACTACAGGGAAATCTTCTTTTTCTAGTGCGTTAAAGATTTCTAAGCCTAGTCCTTTCCACCCGAAAACGAATTCTATAAAAACAGCACCAGCCAGCATAGATGCGAACCATCCAGAGACTGCCGTAATTACAGGATTCAATGCATTTCTTAGCGCGTGTTTATAAACAATTTGATTCTCGGATAGGCCTTTAGCTCTAGCAGTTCTGATGTAATCTTGTTTAAGCACATCTAGCATGGAACTTCTTGTCAATTGCACCACAACTCCTAATGGTCTAATTCCTAAAGTAAGTGCAGGAAGTATGAGATTTTTAGGGTTCAGATATAGACCTTCCCATTCATCTAGACTGTATAAACTCCCAGTCATGCTGAGTCCAGTTCCAGGAAGATTTAAACTGGTGTAAATCCAATTCCCTAATGGAAGAACCCAACAAATCACGACTAAACCTAACCAAACCATAAAGCCAATTCCTAAGCTCTTCATCACTGATTTAAAATTCCAGCTTCTAACCTCTTCTTTCTCTGAATGGTTCTTGATTATGGAATAAACAAAAAAACCTAAACCGATTACGAATGGAATCACCGGTAAAGGTATGTGGTCATACCAAAGTAGTCCTCCTATCCATGCTACTAGAATAGCCATAAAAAAAGACGGGACGCTCATTCCTATCACTGACAGAATTAAAATCAACTTATCAAGCCAAGAGTCTTTTCTCAGTGCTGCCACTACTCCTCCTACTATTCCAATGATTAAAGCAAAGAGAATAGCCACGGAAGCCAACAAAATAGTTCCAGGTAAAGCCTGAGTTATAATGCTGGAAACACTTCTTTTAGTTTGGAAAGACCTGTTCAAATAGGGAGCCTTGACCACAAGTGTGTTCTCTTGGCCAAAGCTGAATATCTTGGTATAATCGTATTTATTATCGTCTAGATAGATTCTACTTTCAGCATCTGAGTTATTATGTATAGAAACCGGGCTAATATCATTCAGATAAATCCCGAAACGCTGATAAACCGGCAAATCCAAGTTCAAGCTTTTCTCTATAGCCTGAATAAGTTCAGGTGTAATTTGCTGACCTGCCACCATTCTGGCTGGGTCTCCAGGTTTAAGATTGAACACAAAAAAAACCAAGCTAACCACTCCTAGTAATACCAGTAAGCCATAGCTTAGTTTTTTAAGTATAAATGAAATCAATAGGTCGTTTTATTTGAGCGCTATGTCTGAAAAATCAGGCATCCCTTTCCAGCTCCATTTCTGAACTATAGTAGCATTGTGCATGTGAATGAAACCAGGGTTCGACCTGACAATAGTTTTTAATTCTACATCATCCATCAGATAAAAATCAAAGTCCAATCCTGTTTTAGCCTTAAAAGCATTAATCTCTTCCATAGAAGCACCATTTACCAGAGCTATTACTCTCTGACTAGCATTCTTGAACTGGTCAACTAAAGCTTTTACCTCTGCTTGGTCTTTATCCATCCACACCTTCATATCCTTAGAGACTATAATGAGCGTGTTTCCTTCATAATTCAGAACTTCATCCTTTCTGTTCTCTCCGCTAAAATCCATAGGCGCGAAATCCGAAATCAAAGGAGAGTACCCATCTTTTACCAATACTTCTGCACCATCATAATCAATTTCCTTTTCGTAAGTATTCTTGAACCAGTCAGTGCTATACACTTTTAACCAATCCGTAGAAAGCATAATAGAATCCTTTCCCGTAACCTTATTAGTCACAGTGTATTCTGTAGCATAAACAGGGCCTTCTAATCCAAGCTCTTCAGCCGTTTTCATGTTCTCTATGATATTTTGCCCTTCAGCATAGGGTCTATAATCTTTCATAGGCAAGTAGTTGTAAGTCGTGTA
>CAZTVP010000372.1:0-647 GCA_964616995.1 uncultured Comamonadaceae bacterium | reverse complement strand
ATATTCCGCATACTACGGCTACAGCTCCTGCTACCCACCAATCAGTAAGCTCAGACTTACTTCTTTTTCTAATGAACTCTGCCACGAAGATGCAAATACCCGTAAACAATACCGGGAACATCCAGTCCAACAACTTCAGAGAGAATACAGCTACAGAAAGCAAAGAAATGGCCAGTACGATTAAGTAGTCTTGCTTGTTCTTCTTAACTGATAAGTCAAAGTGCTCTTTCTTCTCTATAAACCAAGCGTAAACAAAGATGATAGAAGTCCATACCAACAGGAATAAATCTTTCAAAAAGGACTCATAGGGTGTCAACGGAATAGCATTCCCAAAACATCCGCATGAAAGGACGCAGTCCCTGGTAGTTTCTACCATTTCACCTCCTAACTCTAAAGTCACTTTCTCTAATGGGTCGCAAGTGTGCGTATAATAAGTAAGCCACGTGAAGAATAGAATCAATATTAGAATCAAAAGTGTGCTCAACTTCTGCTTGGCCCAAACAAGCACCGCTACTCCTAACAGTACCTCTGCTATGCATATAAACACCGCCAAGCCTAAACTATAAGGAATCAAATCTGGGAAGTTCAGTGCCTTCTCGCTGAAATACTCTTCAAGCTTGTAGCTGAATCCAAAAGAATCGTTCATC
>CAZTVP010000371.1:0-3335 GCA_964616995.1 uncultured Comamonadaceae bacterium | reverse complement strand
AATGGAAAATTGGGAAAAAGTTAGAATTGACTTGGGTAAAAATTCACTCTAAATGATTGGCAGTGGATGAAATTCTACAGGAAAATAAAAACAAATAAACCCTGCATGAGTACTGCAGGGTTATTCCAAAACCAGTGAGGTTTTTCATTCACAAAGTGTATAGCCAACTACTATACATAACTACTTTCTTTTAGCCATGATTTTAATTCGGTGGCTTCGTCATCTACTAAATTCTTAAAGGCTTTTCTTAGCTCCTTCCTAAAGAGCATTTGGTCAAATCTTACTTTTCCTAAAACGGTTTTATAATATTCAAGCATTTTTTGAAGGCTGGTTTTAAGTTGTTAATTAAAAACAGCTCTTATGCAGTGATTGGATAGAAATGTGTGTGTTTTCGGATAAGGCGTTGATGGTATTACGCTATGTTGTAGGAATTGGTTACTGTAAGTGTAGGATAAATTTATTAAGTGGTTGAAAACCATGAATAAAAAAGGTCAGCTCCGTTGAGCTGACCATTTCTTCTGTTGCTTTAGAAGCAACTTAAACCTTAACCAAAATAACTATCAACCAAATATCCTTGACTGGATAATTAAAGATGTAAACAGAACAGCTAAATCTGTGCCAAGATTGCCTTCAAACTGTTAAATGGTGTAAAATGTAGAGCGGTTTGAACTCCATTAAGGTGAACAGAATCGGAGAGTTGTGTTCGGAGAATAAATTACCTTTGCACCGCTAAAAATAATAACTGAAAAATGAAAGAAGTATATATAGTAAGTGCCAAAAGGACGCCTATGGGTAGTTTCTTAGGAGCGCTTTCAAGTGTGCCTGCTCCTCAGCTAGGAGCTACGGCTATCAAAGGAGCTTTATCTGCTGCTGGAGTTTCTCCAGACCAAGTTCAGGAAGTCTTCATGGGAAATGTAATGAGTGCTAATATGGGGCAGGCTCCGGCTAGGCAGGCGTCTATTTTCGCAGGTATTCCTAACACAGTTCCATGTACTACAGTTAATAAAGTGTGTTCTTCAGGAATGAAGGCCATAGCTTTAGGCGCTCAGTCCATTAAAGCTGGAGATAATGACTTAGTAGTAGTGGGAGGTATGGAGAATATGAGTATGGTTCCTCATTATGTAAACTCAAGAAGTGGACAAAAGTTAGGAGATATCAAACTAGTGGATGGAATGGTGAAGGATGGACTTACAGATGTGTATAATAAAACACATATGGGAGTGAGTGCTGAGCTTTGTGCCAGAGAAAAAAATATTTCTAGAAAGGAGCAGGATGCATTCGCTGTAGAATCTTATAACCGTTCGGCTGCTGCTTGGTCAAGCGGTAAATTTTCAGACGAGGTGGTTCCAGTAGAGGTTCCTCAGAGAAGAGGAGATGCTCTCTTAATAGTGGAAGATGAGGAGTATAAAAATGTAAAAATGGAGAAAATTCCTGCTCTCAGACCGGTTTTCGACAAAGAAGGTTCTGTAACAGCGGCTAATGCTTCTACACTTAATGATGGAGCTTCGGCACTTGTGTTAGCTAGTGAAGAAAAAGTAGAAGAATTAGGATTAACTCCCATAGCTAAGATTAGAGCTAACGCTGATGCTGCTCATGCTCCAGAGTGGTTCACCACAGCGCCAAGTAAAGCGTTGCCCAAAGCACTTAAGAAAGCTGGAGTGGATGCATCTGAAGTAGATTTCTGGGAATTAAATGAAGCTTTTTCTGTAGTAGGAATAGCTAATAATCAAGAGCTCGGATTAGACCCGGCCAAGGTGAATGTTCATGGTGGAGCGGTTTCCTTAGGGCATCCGTTAGGAAGCAGTGGCTCTAGAATAGTAATTACACTATTAAATGTGCTAAAGCATAATGGAGGTAAAATAGGAGCTGCAGGAATTTGTAATGGAGGTGGTGGAGCTAGCGCTATGGTGGTAGAGCTAGTCTAGGAGTGTGATTGAGTGGTAGTTTAAAATATGTTTAGATATTCATACATAAAAAAACCTCTTGACGGTTGTCAAGAGGTTTTTTAAATTAGATGCTTAAAGATTATTCAATTAATCTCTTTCCGTTTCCTACTAACTCTTTTAGAGTTTTCACTTCTTTCTCGGCTCTATCTATTTTAGAAGACAAACTTTTAATCTCTTCTTCTGTCATGGATCCGTCCTTTTGAGCCATTTTTAGTTTCTCTCTTGCTTTAGTAATCTTTTCTGTAGCGGTCATAATTTTGGCGGCACTTGCGTTCAGTTTTGAGCTGGCCTTAACCTCTTTTACTTTTCTTCTTTCTACGAAATCAAGTTTGTTCATCTTCTCTTCAGACATGGATTCCATAAAGTTAATTTCGTTAAGAGTTTTGCCATGTTTAGACATCATGGCTTTTTTCCCTTTCTCCACATTTTTTTTGTACTGGTTACGAGCTTTTTCAGACATTTGATCAACATGGTTTCGTTGTCTTTCTTTGGTAGTTGTATAATCTCCTTTAGGCTCATAGGTCTTTCCTTCTGCCGTTGCCTTCGCCTCTAAATACTTTTCCTTAAAAGCCATAGCTTCCTCCTGAGACATATCTTTCATCTTAGCTTTAACCTCTTCTTTAGACATCTTAGCTAATTTCATAAGTTCATCCTTTTCCGCTTGAGCTTTTAGAATCTCACTCTTAGCATTTTTGGCTGAAGTTTTAGAATCTTTTATCATTTTAGCAGATTCTTTTTCAGCTTTAGAAGCTTCTTGTTCCATTTTTTTCTTGGAAATTTCCATCTTCTCCTTTTGAGCCTGAATATTACCTGTGAGTATTAAGGCTGCGCAAAACATAACTAATCTAAGTTTCATTTTCTTATACATTTTAGAAGTCTAATTCATTCAATGCCTCGTCTAAGGCCTTTTCTGTTTCTTCTACTTTTTCTAAAGTCTCATCTATCATATTAATAGCTTTGTCAGCTTCTTTCTCGGCTGAAGTAGCAGGTGTTCTAGTTTCAGTGTTAGTTCCAGATTCACTTGCATTGTCATGCGTATGACCGTGCTCTCCACAAGCTATAAAAGCTATTGATGAGAAGAACAGTATTGATAAAAATTTTGTTTTCATTTTATGTTTTTGGTTCTAAATTTAAAAAGGGTGTTATTAATCTCTGGAGGCCAAAAGTCTCATCACAAAGTATAGCATGTTAGCTATAGCTGCCAGTGCAGCTACTACGTACGTTCTAGCGGCCCATTTGAGTGCATCTTTAGCTCCTGCATATTCAGTCTGTGTGACTATATGATTTCCTTTCATCCAAGCCAGTGCTCTATTACTAGCATCATACTCTACGGGTAAAGTAACCACACTAAATAATGCTACTATTCCGAATATGATAATAGCAATCCAT
>CAZTVP010000370.1:2541-3337 GCA_964616995.1 uncultured Comamonadaceae bacterium | reverse complement strand
CTAAAGCTTTCAGCTAAAGGAATGAGAATAATTAATAAACTAGGTTTAGAAGAAGCGCTTAAGAGAGCTAAAGAAGCTGGATTCTATAAGGGATAAGAAAATATTTATTCAATAAAACTGAAACCTGTCATTCACAATGACAGGTTTTTTTATGCGTTCTTTTGAAGTAATTATCTTTACTCAACCATACGATTGATACCGATGGAAATCAAAAAACCAGTCATTTTCATTTTTTTCACCTTCTGGTGTTTTGCGTTAGCGGCACAGGAAAAATTTACCATCTCAGGATATGTAAAAGATAAAGAAACAGGTGAAGCTCTTATAGGAGCCTACGTAGTAGATCTAAAAACCAATCTCACTGCCACATCTAACATTTATGGTTTTTACAGTCTAACTCTACCCTCAGATTCAGTACATCTCCTTTCGTCATTTGTAGGCTATAATGCCATAGAAATGGAGTTCGATTTAAAGCAGAATAAGGAAATAGACTTCATTTTAAGCGCTTCAGTAGAGCTTAATGAAGCTGTGGTAGAAAGCACTAATTCTACCTCCATTCAGGAAAAAACACAGATGAGTAGTATAGAGCTTGACATGAAAAAGGTGAAGAGCTTACCAGTTTTTCTTGGAGAAACAGATGTGTTAAAAACTCTTCAGCTTATGCCTGGAATTCAATCTGGTACAGAGGGAGCAAGCGGTCTCTATGTAAGAGGAGGAGGACCTGATCAAAATCTGCTTCTGCTAGATGGAGTGCCAGTTTATAATGCTTCGCACCTATTTGGATTTTTCTCTGTTTTTA
>CAZTVP010000370.1:0-2531 GCA_964616995.1 uncultured Comamonadaceae bacterium | reverse complement strand
ATAGATATGGAGGCAGGTTATCATCTGTGGTAGATGTAAGAATGAAAGAAGGGAACTTATATGAAACTCATGGTGAGGCCAGCGTAGGAATAGTAGCAGCTAAGGTTTCAGTAGAAGGACCTATTAAAAAAGAAAAGTCGTCATTCTTATTTAGTGCTAGGAGAACATATATAGATGCCTTAAGTAGACCTATTATTAGATCTGCAGCCAGAAATAACGGAAGCACGGGAACTGGGGGATATTATTTCTATGACTTGAACGGAAAACTAAACTATATCCTGAACAAGAAGAACCGACTATTCATAAGTGGTTATCTTGGAAATGATAGAGCTTTTGCCAGAACATCAAGTTCATTTTCTGGAAATGAAGAAGAAATTAAAACTAGGTTAGAATGGGGAAACGCCATAGTAGCTGCTAGATGGAACAGAATTTATTCTCCCAAACTGTTTTCTAATACCACTTTGACCTATAGTCAATACAGGTTTTTAACCGCATTTGAAATAGAAGAAACATCCGAAGGGCAAACTTCTAACATAGATCTGTCCTATAACTCTGGAATTAATGATTATGGTATTAAGCATGATTTTGACTTTATCCCTAACCCTAATTTAAATATGAAATTCGGGGTTCAGTGGGTCAACCATAAGTTTACACCGGGTGTAAATCGAATATCGGGAATAGAAGCTGATTTACCATTTGATGAATTCTTTGGTAGTGATGTAATCAGGGCTAATGAGGTAAATCTATACATTGAAAATGACTGGAAGTTGAGTGAGAGCTTAAAGATAAACGCGGGATTACACTCTTCTAACTTCTTTGTAAATGACACCAGTTATTTCAGCATACAGCCCAGGATTTCAGCTCGATATCTTTTAAATGAAAAGAGTTCAATAAAAGCTTCATACGCTAACATGACTCAGTTCCTGCATCTGCTTAGCAATACAGGCATAGATCTCCCTACAGACTTATGGGTGCCAGTTACAGATAGAATTCTGCCACAAGTCAGTGATCAAGTAGCGCTCGGCTACGCTGTAACACCTAAAAAAGGATACCAAATAAGCTTAGAAGGGTATTACAAATGGATGAATAACCTTATAGAGTATAAAGATGGAGCATCCTTCCAAGGATTTGGTGAAGATTGGCAGGATAAGGTGGAGACAGGAGAAGGTTGGAGCTACGGAGCAGAATTATTGCTGGAAAAAACATCAGGAAAATTTTCAGGTTGGATAGGCTATACACTAAGCTGGACGAATAGACAGTTCGAGAACATTAATTTCGGAGAGGTGTTCCCATATCGTTTTGATAGAAGGCATGATCTAAGTATAGCGCTAACTTATAAGAAGAATAAATATGTAGACTGTGGCTTAGTTTACGTTTATGGTACGGGTAATGCGGTTACACTGCCTGTGGCTACATATGCTGGAAATGTCACATCTCCTTCGATTTCAGGGTTTGGAGGGTTCGGTGGTAACCTTGAATACATTACAGAGAGAAATGGTTATAGAATGCCTAGTTATCACAGACTTGACCTTAGTTTAAACCTACATAAAGAAAAAGACCAAGGAATAAGAACTTGGTCGCTAGGTTTTTATAACCTCTATAACAGACAGAACCCATTCTATCTTTTCTTTGACTCAGAATTTAATGTGCAGACACAAGAGTCAGAGAGTGTTCTAAAACAGATTTCTTTATTCCCCATAATTCCATCAGCCACTTACAGTTTTAAATTTTAGATAGAAAATGATGCGCGGTGCAAGACATAATCTCACATTCCTACTGATAACAATTTCAGTTATGATACTATTTTCATGTGAAAAAGTAATTGACTTTGACGAAGAAGAGGCAGAACCTACTGTTACAGTAAACGGTTATTTAAGTATTTCAGATTCCTCTTATGTAGAGGTCTCTCTAAGCAAGTCTATATTATCAAACTCAAGCTTAGAGAGAATTGCAGATGCAGAAGTGAACTTATATAGAAACGGTACATTGTTAGGTGAAATGGTTTTCAGTCAACACTTCGAACAGTCCAGGTATGTTTATCCAGAATTACTGACAGAAACTGGTAATTATACAGTGCAAGTGAATGTAGCAGGATTTGAGCAAGTTCAAGCTGAGACAGTTATTCCAGATGTCACACAATTAAATTTGACCACAGAGGTAATTTCAGAGAATACGGAAGGGGAAAAACGAATAGCAGTAGAGTTCAATGATAATTCAGCTAGCGAGGACTATTATCATTTATTTGTTATCAATCGTTCGGAATTCTTTTCTGGGGCTACATTCTTCGAAAGTACAAGTGAAATCCTTTTAGAGAATAATTCAAATGGCTTTCAGTTTAGCGGAGAAACTCCTTCTTACTTTGAGGATGCGTACTTTTCTGATGTTCTTTTTGATGGAGAAAGAGCCAGAATAGAATTATCCTATTTTACCTTTGATGGAGATGGAACCGATAGCACTTTCATTCAGTTAGTTAGAGCTAGTGATGACTACTACCATTATCATTTAATAGTTAATTCATTTTTTAACAGTGG
>CAZTVP010000369.1:0-3339 GCA_964616995.1 uncultured Comamonadaceae bacterium | reverse complement strand
GCTAAACCTAATCCTGTTCCATTATACTCGGAACTCGAGTGCAGCCGCTGAAAAAACCCAAAGACTTTTTCCTTGTACTCAGGAGCTATACCGATACCATTATCAGCGATGTCTAATCGAATTTTATCCTTGCTTTTGGACACGCTAATCTTGACCTGGGGAGAAGAGCTTGAATTGTACTTTATACCATTTTCCACGAGGTTCTTTAAAATTAGAACCCATTCGCTTAAACTGCCCACTAACATAGTTCCGGAAGAATAATCAGTTGTGATTTTTACATTCTTGGTTTTAATTTCTTCACTTAAAATTTCCTTGACCTTTTGCACTGCTTCATCTATCATGGAAGAATCACCTGAAAACCGTACCTGTTTAGCGCTACTTGAGTACAAAGAAATATCTCTTAATAAATCTGCTAGCTGCTGGGAATTACTTTGTAAAAATTTCAAGTGAGAAGGTATGGCATCTACTTGATCTTTATCCAAGTCTCTTTCTATAAGCGTAGCAAAACTATTTATATTTCTGACCTGAGACTTCAAGTCATGAGAAGCTAAGTAATTAAACATCTCTAATTCTTGGTTCTTATCGACTAGTTGATTCTTTTGACTTGTGGTTAAAAGGTTAAACGCACTATTTTCATTTAAAATCTTAACCGTCATTATTACGGAATTAGCCAAAGAATAACCAATATAAAAGAGGGGAACCCCAGGTGTTATAACTCTTCTTTGAAATAATACTTCTGTAGCAAACAAAAATGTAAGAACACAATACATAAGTAATGCTAACAAAGCATAATACATTCCTTTAGTACTTCCGTAAAAGTAGAAACTTGCCAAGATGACCATCACATATGTGGTCTCTAGTCTCATGCCAGGGCCATGAAGAATATAAACTACATTAAGCATCATCAACGGCACTAGAATGGAGTAATGTCGAGAGATATTATATCTTCCAAAATGATTCAATAAAAGGGGAATAGCCAATATAATCTGCCATGCAAAGTTTAAAATATAGCTGATAGGAAGATTAGGGCCAATTATATTATAAATAAGATGAAGGAAGATAAAAGGAAGTGCTACTATCAGAAATAGATTGTTCACTTCCACTCTAAGCCTTTCACTAAACGTGAGATCTTCAGTAACGCCAAGACTGATTAACCGCTTATATAAACGAGTAAAAATTTGAATAAGACTAGCTTTTAAAATTACGTGCGGTTCATCCAAAAATAAGCATAAAGCTCTTTTTTCGTACTGGTCATTTTTCCACAATAACAATATAAAAAAAGCCCGCCAAGGCGAGCTTTTTATACTATTCGAATAACCTAACTATTCAATTACAATCTTTTCAGTAGCGAGTTTATTTCCTTCAACTAAAGTGAAAGTATATACACCAGGTGCAAATTCATTTAATCCAATTACACCATTATGAGAACCAACTGTACTATCAAGAGTTTGTGAGAACACTTCTTTTCCTGAAATATCAGTTAAGCTCATCATCACATCACCCGTTTTTATAGCAGTATATTCATAGTAGATCTCTCCGGAAGCCGGATTTGGATATAAGTTAAAGGCTGAAATTCCTTCTAATTCATCTATTCCGCTAATGGTAATAGAAACTGGAACTATCTCCGACAAGCATTTTACAGGAGCTGATTCTACATTCCAATCGTAAAAGAAGTAGTAATAAGTAAATTCATTCTGACCGTTGATTGTAGTTCCAGTAATGGCTCCCAAATCTCCTAATTCATACGGGTAGTTCACGTCAGCATTATTATCATCTCTCCACAGCTGAGGATTATCATCTCCGGTGATGATTACGTAATCTTCTCCAGCAGGTATTAAGAAGTTCAATTCCACTATCGATTCACCATCAGGAATATCAAATACTTCGGATGTAAGTAATGATCCATCACTATTAAAAACCTGAATTGTTCTATTACCTTGTCCATCAGCATCCACTTTAACGTCCTTAATAATCATATCTTGGAATGCTGTGAATACCAAACCGTTTTGGCTATTAAAATGATGCTGTCCCGCGAAAGTGGATATATCTTCTTTACCACCATTTTCTGTAACTACTTCTCCATAAATTTCTTGACTAGCTACATAAACCATGGTATTAGCATTCACATCTACAACTAAAGGGCTTCCTTCACCTAAAACGATATCTCCGTTAGAATCGCTGAACCAAATAAGGTTATTTCCTGTAGCAGTTAATTCTACCTCTCCTGCTGCCGCAGTGATATTTTCAGCCACTGGTGCTTGTGTAGGCGAATCAAATACAGTTACATTGATAGTATTACTTGCTATCTCTCCTGCACATGAACCTAAGTTCACTGAATATTCCCCTGATTAGAAGACCTCTATCTCCGTAGTATCTTCACCCGAACTCCATGCATAACTTGTAGCAGAACCAGCAGATAATACAACCGACTCTCCTTCACAGAATTCTACAGCACTTTGTGCTACGATCTCAGTATCTATTTCATCTTCTTCTTGAATACAAATAGCAGTGGTTAAAACTGCACAACCGGTATCATCTAGAATTACTGCACTGTGATTTCCACCTACTGCATTAATAGTTGAGCCCATCATTCCGTTAGACCATAATACAGTAGAAGTCATAGGAGCATTTACAGATAGCTCAGCGGTCTCACCTGGACATAAAGCAAAAACATCCGAAGAAACTTCATAATTCGTAGAAGCTACACACGTGGTTTCACTAACAGAATTATAGGTTCCTGTAGAAGAATTTTCTAGAACATCCACTTTACCTGAAGGCCATTTTATTACCGCATAGTCAATCGAATTAAAGGTTCCTAATCCGAAATGAACTAGATTAGAATTGGTTATACCGTAACTTTCACCTGCTCTTACTTCTCTTACTTGAGTTCCGAAATCACCATAAATCTGAATTTTAGCTCCCACTGCATCTATATTACTCTCACTCCCTTCTAAATCAAATCCAATCCAGTTGTTATCTGATCCATTTCCATTATTAATCCATAACCTATCATCATTCCCGAAATCTGGGCTAACATAAATATCACCATAAGAAGCATAAACATCTAACCACCCATCAGCATTCAAATCACCAATACCAAAAGAGTGCATAGTATCATCAGCAGGAAATAAACCAGATACTTCAATGAATGTGCCATCTCCATTATTTCTATGGAATGAATGAAGACCTCCCGCATAAATTAGATCGACATATCCATCATTATCAAAATCTGACATCTTAGCTTGAAGGAAGAAGCCATCAATGTCAAGCCCTGCTTCCTCTGTAATATCTTCGAAGTAACCACACCCATCATTCTCTAGCAGCATCATATTTGTATCA
>CAZTVP010000368.1:0-3343 GCA_964616995.1 uncultured Comamonadaceae bacterium | reverse complement strand
ATTAGATTCTTCTCTTAATGAATCTAATTCACTGATTCATCAGATGCAGGATTTAATAGGTGCTAGCTTTAACTTAGAAAAGGAATCAATATCACTCCAGATTAAAGAGTATAAAAAACTCCGTTCTACCTGATGAGTACAACGGAGTTAGTTAGTTGTATTTAGTTTTGGTCTAGTTGTTACTCACAAGAAGCCCCGAAAGAACCTAAGAACCCACCTATGTCTTGAACATTTACTTCACTATCTCCATTAAAATCTCCAGGGCACCCAGCTACAATTATGCATGAGCCATCATCATAAACAGCCGAACCCAAGAAATTTTCGGCTTGAGGATAAGTACAACCTACTTCAGAATCATCTACTATGGTGAGCGGATAATCTTGTACTTCGCCATATGTAGTGTTTAAACATTGGATAGTATTGGTATCGAAATCTACAAGGTCATAATAATTTTGAACTCTTAGCTGATACGTTCCAGGCAGAGCGTCAGCTGGTATTAAGAAAGTACCACCACCGAATTCTGTTCTAGAAACATGCGCTATAACAAGGAATTCATCTTCCTCAAAGGCTAAATTCTGATTCAAGTCTACAGCTATGCTATAGTATTGGTCAAAATCAGGAAACCAAATTTCATATTCTATTTCTTGACCAGCCTGAGTGACTAACCTATGTTCAATGTAGAAATCATAATTAGAGCTTCCACTACATCCAGATGTCTCATGTTCAATATTAACTAAGCCATCTGAAGTAATAAATAAATCATTGTAATCACTATTACATCCTACGGACAATTGAGGTAGGCAATACCCATCTCCGCATTCAGAAGACACATTTAAGCAGCTTCCATCATCATATTGAGCGGAAGGGTCATAGTTAGAAGCTAACGGATTGGTACAACCAACATAAATGCAGCTTTCATCATCACACTGAGCCTCTGAGTCATAGTTTATAGCTTCGCTATCAGTGCAGCCTAATAGACCTTCAACTGTGGGTTCTCCGGATGTATTTAGCTGCCATAACTCCCAACGAACAGTCAAAAACCTATCATTTAAATTATTCCAACCAAGATTATTATTTAAATACAAAGTGCAGTTCGATGCAGAGGAGGGACATTCGTAACTATTACCTAAGTAATTTCTACAAATAACTTCTGAAGTACTCGAAGTAGCGAAACTTAAATCATTCAAGCCATTACCAAAAGTTAATCCAGAAGTAGAATTTGTAATGTGTATTTCTCCAGGAATAGCTGGATATATTTCGTTAAAAGAAACTGAAAAAAGAAAATTATTGTCAAGGCCAGTCTGTGTTAGCCCGTCAGAGTTCCAGACTCCTTCATTATAACCTCCATAAATATATCCTTGCTCGGATACGGCTATTAACAAAGTGTTGGAAAGACCATCAACAGCTGCATGAACTAGGTTAGCGCTTGAGCCTGAAACTTCTGAGTTCCATATTAAATCTGCCTCAAACTCAAAGCCTGTCGGAAGCCATGAACCTATCAATTCTTGTTGAGTTTCATCCACTATTGAAGAACCAGGCGTTAAAGTAGTACTGCACTGACTGTAGGATGTATAACTAAAGAATAATCCGAAATAAGTTAAAATTATAAGTGCTTGAATAAATGTGTATTTCATTATGAAAAGGTTTAAGTAAAATTTTAAAACAAATGTCATTTTTCATGTCCGGATAAACCCCACATTCGGATGTGGTTTTAATGACCGATTGAGATTAGAGATTCGAACAGAATTGCACAGCTGCAAAAACAAAAAGCCCAGCTCACAAGAAGTAAGCAGGGCTTAATGCTCTAAATAGTATAGTTAGTTGACTGAAATTCTACTCACAGGTCTCACCGAAAGCTCCAAGGAATCCTCCTAAATCAGCCACGTTCACCTGTCCATCACCTGTAAAATCACCTGGACAAGTAGACGAATTGCAAGAAGGATCTTCAACACACATGCCTAAATCTGCATCCCATAAGGTACATGGGCCACATAGACCACTGGCATAAATACAGGTGCCGTTATCACAAGCTGCTAAATCTGTATAGTTCAAAGCTTGAGGATCAGTACACCCATTTGGATAAAGACACGTTCCATTATCGCAGGCTGCTATGGACTCGTAATTACAAGCGTTTACATCGGTACATCCAGCAATATCGTTTCCGCCACAATTTCCACATTCATCAAAATGGTATTCACATGACCCATCATCTGAAAGGGCAGCAGGATTGAAATTACATGCACTCTCATCCTTACAACCTGCAACTGGATATAAAGTGAAACATCCTGAAAGTTCTCCATCAATACTTAAATAAGTCCCTTCAAAACCTATTCCATTCCAGACTCCATCTAACAAAGTATTAGAAGAGTCGAATCTATTTTGATAAGTGCTCTCACATAAAGACCAGTTTCCAAATATTGTGTTATCAATACTGTACTCATTATTTGAAGAATATTCTACAATTTCAAACTCAGACTCTCCATCACAATTAAAAACAAAAGTCATTATCCAACTTTCTACTGTCATATCTACAATTGGATTGTTTTCATAATTACAGCTGTTATCATTTGCGTTTGCGGATGGATCGTAATTACAAGCAATCTCATCTGTACAACCAGGCTCGGTGTTAAAAGTTAATTCTAAGAAAGCAGTTCCAATATTACCATTGTAGCCATCAATTAGTACAATATACTCGGTCTCAGTTTCAAGGATTCCAATTGGTATATCTAACAATGACATATATCCATCTCCTCCATCATCATTAGCTGCAATCAATGTTCCTCCACATTCGGAAAACAGAGCGATTTGAGTATCGTCAAAAGTTTGTGTTTGATCCAAAATAGTTTCAATTACAACATTAGAAGGAACACTAGGAGTTATAAACGAATAGAACACATCCGCTTCAATACCGCTATTACACCAGCCTGTTTGTGTATTACACCCAGTGTCAGGAATCAAATAATTTTCTTGGACGCATGCACTAGAATTATCGATAATGTTAAGTCCTTCAACTAATGGAATCGCATTCTGGCAAATATCATTTGGAGTGGAATAAATACAGTTACCAGAATCACAGTCAGCATTACTTTCATAATTACATGCCAATGGATCAATACATCCGGAAGTGCTATTACCTCCACAAATTCCACAGGCATCTACCGCGTATGCGCAAGTTCCATCATCGCAGTTAGCCATTGAGTTATAGTTGCAAGCACTAACATCTGTGCAGCCATCAGGTGAAATGCAAGATCCATTATCATCCGTAGCAGCAGAGTCATAATTACAGGCATTAGAATCCATGCAACCTGTAATTTCACCTGTATCACAAATCCCGTCTAAATCA
>CAZTVP010000367.1:0-3356 GCA_964616995.1 uncultured Comamonadaceae bacterium | reverse complement strand
AAATAGGCATAGACTCCTTCCTTTCTCTGATCAAGACTTCTGTGTCTGGTAAATTCTTCTAGCTTTTTATTAAGTACTTGCTGTCCTGTGTTTTTAAGACCTACCTTGGCTTCTACATTGTTTCTGTTGCGTTGCAATGAACCGTAATACTGGGAAGCTGCCTCATCTATTAATCCCTGTTCTTCTAGCTTAAATCCTCTCTTGTACCATGCTTTACTACCGTTACATGAAGTAAGTATAAAAGTGCAGAAAAGAAGAAGAAATATGGCTCCAGTCCATAATCCTACTCTTTTTACTTTTTTAGATGCTATTTGAGGAACAGAAAGTAGAGTCATCTGACACATGTTGTTACAGTTTGTAAATGTATACACTTCCAAACTCGTGCCAAAAAAATGAAGCAGAGAAAAATTAAATATTGCAATGCCATAACTTAATCTCACCACCTATTTTTGACACCAAGATTTAGTACTGAAAAATGAAGAATATATTAGTCATAGGAGCAGGAAGAAGTAGCAGTTCACTCATTAGATACGTGGTAGAACGGTCAGAAGAATATGATTGGAATCTAAGACTAGTAGATAGAGACTTAGCGTTAGCCAAAGAAAAACTGAATGGATCTTCTAGAGCAGAAGCACTCAGCTTTAACGCCCTAGAACAGAGCGAACGCTTACCTCATTTAAAATGGGCTGATATAGTAGTGTCCATGCTCCCTGCTAAGTTCCACATAGACATAGCCCAAGACTGCGTGGAATTAGGAAAAAACCTCATAACACCATCTTACATTACACCTGAAATGAAAGCTTTACAATCGGCTTGCGAAGAAAAGGGTGTTTTCATTTTAAATGAACTGGGGTTAGATCCTGGAATAGACCACATGAGCGCTATGCAGATCATTCATCACATTCAAGAGAAAGGAGGTGAGTTGTATAGATTCGAGTCTTTTACTGGTGGACTGATAGCACCAGAAAGTGATACTAATCCATGGAACTATAAATTCACTTGGAATCCAAGAAATGTAGTATTAGCTGGACAAGGAAGTGCCGCACGTTTCCTTCAAAACGGAAAGTATAAGTTCGTTCCTTATCACAGTCTCTTTGGTCGAACTAAAGATATAGAAATAGAAAACTACGGTATGTTTGAAGGTTATGCCAACAGAGACTCACTTAGCTATGTGGATGTGTATGGATTAAAGGGAATTCCCACTATTTACAGAGGAACATTAAGAAGAAAAGGATACTCAGAGTCTTGGAATGTGTTTGTTCAACTAGGTTGCACTGATGATACGTACACACTTCCAGATACTGAGAACATGACTTACAGAGAGTACATTAATTCTTTCTTGACTTACCATCCAGATTTTACGGTAGAGGAGAAACTAAAAGATGCACTCGATTTATCAGATGACGTCATGTCTAAACTAACTTGGTTAGGAATTTTTGAAGAAGAGAAAATTGGAGAAGAGGGACTTTCTCCGGCTCAAGTGCTACAAAAAAAGCTTGAAGAAAAATGGAACCTAGAAGAAAATGACAAAGATTTAATAGTCATGTGGCACAGATTTAACTATGCGCTGAATGGCCAGAATTATGAAATTATTTCATCACTAGCTGTAGAAGGAGAAGATCAGACCTACACTGGAATGTCTAACACTGTGGGGCTTCCTCTGGCCATAGCAGTAAAACTTGTGCTCACTGGAGAACTATCTCTCACAGGGGTACATCTTCCGGTAACACCTGAGATTTATAATCCTATACTGAAAGAACTAGCCGAATTAGGCGTTAACTTTACAGAGAACGAGTCACCGTGCGACTAATTTCAGCTTTCATATCAGCATTTCTTTTAGCTACTTCTGGATTTTCTCAGTGTAAGCTGCCGCCAGAACATTTTTATATGGAAGATCCTCAGGATTATTTAAACCTTGAGAATCAAGCTCTAGATATTATGCAGTGCTTATTAGAGCAGCCTAGTCAGTATTCTGCTCAGGAGACTGAGGAGTGTGTGGCATTCTCGCTCATGTGGCTGGCTGGAGCACCTAACTTAACAGTACACTGCGATACTGAAACGGCTATTTTCATAAACGAAAGGCCTGAACTCTTGTACCATTATCTTTTTGCGTTAGCTATAATTCAAACAGATAATCCTGGCTATTCTAAATATGAGCGGGAGGCTGAGGCTATGTGCCTCTTAGGTAGATATGATGCCACTAAAGATAAAAAGCTGCGGTGCAAAACACTTAAAAAGTTCATTTCACTTCACCAAAAAGGTAAACTCCAGGAAGAATTAGCCGAGCTGAAAACTAAAAACGCCTCTAACTAAGAAGAAAGAGGCATTTTACACTTTGCTTGAATATTGCTGGAAATCATTATTCTTTAGCGTGATTTACTTTTTTCTTGCGCTGTGCGTTCTTTTTTAATGCGGCTTTATTTAGTAGGTAGTTGTATTCTTCTATCATGTTATTCGTGTACTGCTGGTTATGATTAAAACTTTTAGTCTTCTTATTATATTCTACTATGGCTATAGGAAAGTCCAGTCTGCTT
This sequence comes from uncultured Comamonadaceae bacterium, assembly GCA_964616995.1. Taxonomy (GTDB): domain Bacteria; phylum Bacteroidota; class Bacteroidia; order Flavobacteriales_D; family Sanyastnellaceae; genus ASP10-05a. Next base: position 822 of record CAZTVP010000367.1, on the reverse strand, counting down.
ACATCTACACCTTTTAGATCTTCTTCTCTTACTAAATCTATATGACATTCATATGGCTCCAAGTTTCTAGGCATACGCTCAGATCTGGTATCAAAGATGATGTACTTAGACATAAACCCATTCTTTTCTACTACTAGTGCCACGTATTTATTCTGCGGAATAATAAACTCAAAGGATCCATCTGAAGGTGTGGTAGTTGACCAAATAAGATCATTTCCTTCGTATGCTTTCACCTCTGCGTTTGAAGATTTTTTTCCCTTTTCAGTTATGAATCCTTTAATGAGGAGAGAGGAGTCGTTTCCACCTGCTTTCATAACTACAGATGAAATCATAATAATTGAAAAAATCAGAGTCGCTTTAATGTTCATTGTTCAGTATTTATCGTGTTATTGATTTCGGTCTAAGTGTACGGGGAGAAGTTGTAAGTAGTTAGCTATGAATTGTGTAGGTGGATTCCTACACTTGGATACTATCATCAGAATTGTTAAAGTTGAGCAGAGATTTAGAGTTGAATCGAGCTAGAAAAGAGATAACATAGAGGTTAGAACCTGTAACTTTGTTTAACAGATGAAGAAGTTTAATATTCCTACATTTTATCAGTCAGGTTTAATCAGTAAAGTGAAACAAGCCAGAAAAGCAGCAGACCCTAGAAAACAGGATTTTAGTCCTTCGGTATTGGATTTTGGTTCTGTACAGGTGCTGCTGGCTAGGCATTTTGGTTTCTGTTACGGTGTGGAAAATGCCATTGAAAAAGCTTATCAAGCTTTGGAAGAAAATCCAGATAAACGGATACTTCTGCTGAGTCAAATGATTCATAACCCT
>CAZTVP010000366.1:0-3358 GCA_964616995.1 uncultured Comamonadaceae bacterium | reverse complement strand
AATATAACAAACAAAATTTGGACTAAGGGCAAATAGAGAAACGACCCGAACATTACCTGCTTAGCATGCTTGTCCTCTTTAGTTATTGCAAACCTAGCAGCTATTAAGAAGAATAGTATCCCGATTATTAAAGTTGACACTCCCGCGATATTTCCAATCATAGGGCCATCATTCCCTAAAAACCAAGGTAAAAGACTAACAGGAATTAACGCCAATGCAGAAAGTGCTATGTAAGTAGCCGTAAACTGACTCTTTCCTTTATTGAATGGAAGCATTTTAAATCCTCCTTTATCATAATCGCTCTTGGCCACCCAAGCTATAGCCCAGAAATGCGGGAACTGCCACATGAATTGCACCGCGAATAACAACCCCGGTTCAAGCCCGAAAGAGCCGCTAGCAGCCACGTAACCAAGCATAGGCGGTATAGCTCCCGGAAATGCACCCACAGTAACCGCTACACTATTTAAGCGCTTGAGAGGAGTATATAAAAACACATAGCTGTAAAGTGCAAGCACTCCTAGGATACCGCAGAAAGGATTGAGCATGAGCCACAGAATAGCAATACCCGCCATAGATATTAACCCACTCCAAATTAAAGCTGCCTCTACTGATAAACTTCCTGAAGGCAATGGTCTTTTAGACGTTCTGTTCATTAGACCATCTAAGTTTCTTTCCCAAACCTGATTGAACCCATTAGAACCTCCAGTGAGTAAAGTTCCTCCCAGAATTAATCCTAACAGACTAATCCAAGATGGAGAACTAGTTCCCATTAAATAGCCAAGCACTGCAGAAAGGACTACTAAAGCTGAGAGTTTCAGCTTCATGAGCTCTACTAAATCCTTCACTTTAATGGACTTTAGTGCGTTTTTAGATATGACTATTGAAGATTCTATCTGTACTGCTTTTATAGCGGTGCAAAAATACTCCAAACCTCTAGATGAATGATTCAGATTTATTAAAAATCATTCAAGAAATTGGGATAATTATGAGTAGTTCTTCTGTTTCTGATGGACAGAAAATCTGAGCTAAACGAGATGAAAAAGGTATGTGAATCTTCTAACCAAAAATGGTTCAGGACATGCCTCCAATTATAGGTGAGACCTAGTTTCATGTTTAGTTTCTTAGAAATTAATCTAGAAGCATTCACTTGAGTGATGTAGGAATGATGTGTGTTTCCCTGACCTATTTCATTCCCAAAAGTTTGAAAGGGCTGCGCGTAAGACCTAAAAATGTCTCCACCGTAATTATTTCCATCCTTATCTCTTCCATACAAGGCCCAGTTGAATCGTAGGTTCAAGAGCCAATTCTTTTTCACCCACTCTGCTCCAGTGCTCCATTCTATAAAATTCGTGCCTAACGGATGTGCCAGCGACTGATTTCTGTGACCGTAATTCTGAAGTACGCTTCCATGTGTGTAGGTAAATGGACGAGCTGAATTCAGTTCAGAATATGCCCACAAACCAGGTAAAATATTGGTAGCCTTCACTCCTAGCTGAACTCCTACTTTATTAGCCCACCAACCTGAACTACTTCTGACTTCAGAGAGTAAAAACTCATCCAAGAATAACTGTCCATACCAAAGAATATTTTTATCTACTCTGAGTCTAGCCGCTATTCCTAACAGCACATTATCCGCACTTCCCTGGCTGAATTCTACTGGTCTGTAGAAAATGATTGGATTCAGATAGTTTAACTCAAAGTTTCTATTGGAAAGTGTATCGCTCGACTGCCATACTACTGCCTCAAACACGGTGAAAGAGAAATTTTCAGTCACATCAAAATCAAGTGCGTGAAGTGTAACATACTTCTTCCTAGAATCAGCCCAAGAAGCTCCTGGCTGAATATCTCTAAGCTGAGTGAAAAGATTCGTGTATTTGATTTTCCAGACTTTGGTAGTCAACTTCAAGTAAGGATATGGGCTGGTATTCTGCCCTAGCACCATGCTTCTGTATCCATTTCCCCAGAAATTCGTGTGGTTTCCTAGCTCTACATTAAAGTGCTTAGAAAGCTGCCAGTTCAATCTTCCTCTGAGTCTATGAGACCAATTTATTCCATTTGTGTTATTCACTTGACCAAAACCTGAAAGCACTTCAGTACTGTCAGTGAAATCATTCATAAACGGAACTGGCTCGAATGCTGTTATTCCATATTCTAGGTTTCCTCTAAAATTTCGGGATTCTGCCGCTAAACCACCTTGAAGGAACGCTGAGCCAGCAAGGTGAGTACCGTTGTGTGCAGTAGCTCCTCCATTAAGTAAATATTGATAGCTTGATTTTAGGGTAAGAGGTTTCTTTTCATCCTTTTCTTGAAATACATGAAACGAAGCTGGGTCATAAAAATCCCTATCGAGGGTTTGCTCTTGGATGAGAGAATCCGTGTATTGCGCAGCGCTAAAAAGAGAACTGCCAAAGCAAATGACGAAAATTAGAAAGTGTTTATTCAACTAGCTCCTCTTAAAGACTTAACTAAAAAAATAGACTGAGTAAGTAGAAACGCAGTTATACCCACTATCAGAAAGCTGATATTAGGCGAATGGCTTGGCGACAAAAACACCATAAGAATGGTGATAATGCTAAAGGCATAAACTGCCAGAACAGTCTTCTTATGACCAAGCCCTAAATCAAGCAGGTGGTGATGCAAGTGATTCCTATCCGCACTAAAAGGCGAAGTCCCCTTAACGGCTCTCAGCGTGAATACTCTAATAGTATCTAACAGCGGATAAGCCAATATAGCCATAGCCAAGACTGGACGAGAAACCGAAGTAATTATGCGCTGACTGTTTAAACCTTGCTGCTCTATCATTCCCACAGCTAACACATACATTATCAAACCTATGGTTAGCGAACCCGAATCTCCCATAAATATCTTGGCAGGATTAAAGTTGAAAACAAGAAACGCAAGCAATGCGCCACCTAATGACATGGCTAAAATGGCAAACGGAAAATGACCAATTAAAAAGAACCACATGCCAAATGCAAAGGATGCAATAAGACCAACACCTGCTGCTAATCCATCTACTCCATCGATTAGATTTATAGCATTTACTACAACTATGTATACAAAAATGGAGAATGAAGTGCTCAACCAATATGGTAACTGAGACTCCACTCCAAACATACCGTGTAAACTGGTGATTCTGAAGTCTGCCATAAAGACTAATATACTTCCCACGAGTAGGTGAGCTATTAGTTTCTTAGTAGGGCTAAATCCTATGATATCATCCTTAGTTCCTACGAAAAACAGGATAAACAAACATGCTATAATGTACTGGAAATCATGAATGGCTTCCTTTACATCAAAAGCAAAGCCGACTTCTTGTGTAGGAAAGAATAGACAGAACGCCAGAATAGTTCCTGCA
>CAZTVP010000365.1:0-3387 GCA_964616995.1 uncultured Comamonadaceae bacterium | reverse complement strand
AAACAAAGACACGGGGGCGGATATGGGCATTGAAACACGTTTAAAGATGAAAAACGAATTAATAGAAAAGTTCAATTCACTTTTAGAGAATGAAGATATTACTGCCATAAAGCAGGATGTAAGACAGCTAAGAGCAGATTTTAAAGCTGAGTCGGCTAAGGAAAGACAGCTGCAGCTGGAGAAGTGGAATGCTGAAGAGCACGAGGAAGGTGAGGAGTTTGCTTACCAGAGTCCAGCAGAAGATGAGCAGTTCGGAGAACTTATAGGGAAGTATAACGAGCGTGTAAAAGAGCATGGTCAGAAGATAGCAGAGGAGCAAAAGAAAAACCTAGCAGCTAAGAATCTTCTGATGGTGAGAATGAAGGATTTAGTTCAGAATGAGGAGAATATAGGGAAGGCTTTTCATGATTTCAATACCATTTTAGAAGAATGGAAAGAGGTAGGTGATGTTCCTGGAGATAAGTACGAAAAGGTAAATGGAGAATTTAGTTCGCTAAAAGAACAGTTCTTCTACAATATTAATATTTACAAGGAGCTTCAGGAGAATGACTTGAAAGTGAACCTGAAGAAAAAAGAGGATTTAATAGAAAAAGTTAAAAAACTAGAGACTGAAACTTCTATTAGAAACTTGGAGTTGAGTGTAAGACAGCTACAGCGTGAATGGGGTGAAGTAGGTCCTTCTCCTAGAGAAACCTACCAAGAGCTGGGAGACACATTCTTCGGTGAGTTGAGAAAGAACTACGATAGAATTCAAGCGCATTATGAGAGCTTGAAATCTGAAATGGCTGAGAACTTGGCTAAGAAAAAAGAAGTGGTAGGAGAGGTGCAGCGTATCTTAGAAATGGAAATAACTCAGCATCCTACTTGGGTGAAGAAGACAGATGAGATAAAAGCGCTTCAGGAGAAATGGAAGACCATAGGTTACGCTCAGAAGAAGGAGAATGAAGAAGTTTGGCAGGAGTTCAGAGGGTTGTGTGATTTGTTCTTTGATAAGAAAAAAGCGTTCTACGAAAACAGAAACGTAAGCTTAAAAGAAAATCAAGCTAAGAAAGAAGCACTGATAGAAAAAGCCAAGGAACTTCAGAATAGCACAGATTGGAAAAGTACTACAACTCAGTTCTTAGACCTTCAGAAAAAATGGAAAGAATCCGGAACTACTTTTCAGCGTGAGGAGCAGAAGTTATGGCAGAAGTTCAGAGCTGCATGTGATACTTTCTTTAACGCTAAGAAGGAACACTTTAAAGACCAAGATGCTGCTCAGGAGGCTAACTTAGAAGGAAAGAAAAAAGTAATAGCAGAGATTCAAGGTTACGCGCTTACTGGTAATACTGGTGAAGATGTAAAGAAGCTAAAGGAGTTTTCTGCACAGTGGAATGCCATAGGATTCGTACCACGTAGAGCTATGGATGAGGTGCATGGAGCCTACAAAGCGGCTCTAGATGAAAAATATAAAGTGCTTAAGGTGGCTAGAGAAGAAGCTTCGGTAGCTAGCTACGGTTCTAGAGTAGAGGCTTTAAAAAGTGCGCCTGATGCAGACAATCAGGTAAGAAGAGAGAAAAGAATCTTAAAGGATAAGATAGACAGACTGCAACAGCGTGTAAACCAGTATGAGAATAACATGGGCTTCTTCGGTCATTCTAAAGGTGCTGAGGCGCTTAAAAAAGATGTAGAAAGAAAAGTAGAGGCAGCTAAGCGAGAAATCGTAGAAATTAGAAAGAAGCTCAGACTATTAGATTAGACTGAAGCTTCGGCTTTCATTTCTTGTGCTAATGGTGTTATTCCTGACTTCTTAGTGTTCGGAAGTGAAAAGGAGAATGTAGCTCCTTTTCCAAGTTCTCCAGCTACAGATACATTTCCTCTGTGTTTCTTTATGATTCGTTTTACTATAGCTAATCCTACACCTGTGCCTTCATATTCTTGTTTGTTATGAAGCCGCTGGAATACATTAAAGATTTTATCGGCATATTTCATGTCTAGTCCTATTCCATTGTCAGAAACAGAATAAGTAGTAATGTCGCCATCTGTTTTACTGCTTATTTCTATGCAGATGTCCTCTTCATTCTTAGAGCTGAACTTCACCGCATTCCACACTAGATTAGAAACAGCATGTTTAATCAAGTTTCTGTCTCCAAGTGCTTGGTCAAGAGGATTGACTTTAACTTTTATGTTATAGTGCGGATATGAATTAACAGTTTGACTTAGAATTTCATGGCAGAGCCCTTCCATATCTATGGCATTTACAGATAAATCCTGTCTCCCAAGTTTACTGAACTCCAATAAGTCATGAATGAGCTGTGACATTTCAAGCGCTCCATCTTTGATATTGTTCAGCAGATGGCTGGCACGTTCAGGTAATTCAGCACCGTATTCTTTCTCAAGAATTTGAGAGAACCCACCTACTTTTCTGAGTGGAGCTCTCAAGTCATGAGATACCGAATAGCTGAAGGATTCTAGCTCTTCCATAGCCTCAGTGAGTGCTTCGGTTCTCTTTTCTATTCTGGATTCTAACTGCTCGTTTAGTTCTAGCAGTTGTTTTTCTGCTTGCGTTCTAGCTATAAATGAACCTAAGCTAGTAGCGAAACTCTTTATAGTCAATAGTTCCTCCTCAGGCCATTCTCTCTTTTTTCCGAAGTTCACATACATCATAGCCGCCCAGAACTTGTTTTTCACAAAAATGGGCGATACACACATGGAGCCTACACCAAGTCTTTTCATGACATCTATAAAAGGGTCTCCTTCTATTTGATTTAAGTCGCAAAGAGAAGTGATACCTTGAGTAAGCATAGCTTCCATCTGATTTCCTATGCCCTGTTCTTCAAGTGAATTTTCATATAACCATTCATTGCCTATATCTGGGTCATGTGTTCCTGGACAAATCCACTTATCATATCTATCTACGTAATGGCCATCTTCCATTTGTTTAGTCCTAGTAATACAAATGTAATCTGCATTTAATGCTGTACCTTGATGATTCAGAGCTACTTGTAGTTGGTTTTCATGGCTTTCTTCACCTAGTAAAGCCATAGTAGAATTGAATAAGGTTTCTGCTAATTCATTTTGTCTAGCAACTTGTCTTTCTTTTTTAATCAGCTCTGTAATGTCAGTACCTGATTTAATAAAGAAACATTTTCCTCTGTCATAACCGAAAAGAGAAAAACGAGACAGCTGAGTAAGTTCACTTTTAGCGTCTTTGGTTCGGTAGGTAGTAATAAGTTTAAAAGACTCTTTTTCATACCAAATAGTGTTGAACAATTCTCTGAATACTACAATTGTTTCAGGTGTATGAAGCGCTTTAAAATTTTCAGAAAAGTCTTCAATATCATCCATTCCGAATTGTCTTAAGGCCTGGTCATTTACCATGATCATGTCTAACATAGACCTCACCTT
>CAZTVP010000364.1:0-3472 GCA_964616995.1 uncultured Comamonadaceae bacterium | reverse complement strand
CATTTAGATTATCATCTATAAATGTAACACCGTAAACCGCTGAACCGCACTCACATCCCGGAAGCCACCAACCGTTAAACACGTTCTGAAATTCACAGGGGCTGGCTATGAACTCACAAGATCCGTCATCTACAATAGCCATAGGCTCATAGTTACATGCACCAGGATTATTACAGCCGAGTAATTGTCCTACACATTCACATTCGGCATTGAATTCGTCATATACAGTTGTATCCATCCCATCATCACATGACATTCCTACGTAGTAGCAAGATCCATCATTAGCCGCGGCTTCAGCATCATAATTACAAGCATTGATATCATCACACCCAGCTGATATATCTATAAACGCTGTTAGACCACAAGCATCATCTATTTGAGTAGGATCATTATTGATTAGCGTACGAGCACAAAATTCTACATGAGCATCTCCATTCACCGTGAAATTTCCTAAGAAGACTTTCAAATCATCACCCGCGAAGTTTTGATCCAAACTAGGCAAATACACCCCTCCTCCTATCTCGGAATTGTATCTAAGGTTTCCTCCTGATTGGTAATAAGCTGAATTATCTACGAGCGGATCATCAATTATAGCTGGTTGTTCTTGATCTAAATTCAACTGGTTCAAAGTAAAGCCAGTATTGAACTCTAAACTTTCTATAAAAGGTAATAGATTTTCATTTACCGGATATAAAGGAGATGAGCTTAACGGATGCCTGAAAAACTGAGCTCCTTCTTCAGCTATTAGTTCAAATGGGCTATCATTATTCCCATAATAAATCAGAAGTCTATCATCTGGATTTTGAAAATAAGCGTATAAGTGATAAGTTTTGTAGCCTGATAAATCCTCCCCATCAGCATAAGGTGTGTTTGGATGAACTTGAACGGTTTCGAAACCTATTCCTGTTATTTGCGCAGCTCCGGTGTAAACTAAGACTAAAACTGCTAAAAGTGTATTTATAAAATTCTTCATAATTCCGTAGTTATATTAGATTTAGTATGGAGTGGATTGTCCGTAGGACTCTAGAAATTCTAAGAAATCTGCAATGTTTATCAGTCCATCTCCATTTAAGTCTGAAAGTTCAGCTGGAGTTCCAGCTACTGCCGCTTGTCCAAAGTGTACACTATATTCTACTAAATCAGTAATGGTGTAAAGATTGTCGTTATCATAATCTCCAGGAAAAGAGGCGCCACAGTTACAATCATTATCATAAATAAAGTCCTCACCTAAACCATTCGTAAAACATATATCATCAGGATAAAGACATGAGCCATCAGATTCTGCGGCATTCGGGTCATAATTACAGGCGTTTTCATCTGTACACCCTGCATAAAAATAACCCCATGGATCAGACAGGGTTACGAACTGATTCCCACAAGCGTCAGTAACTGAATATGCCACTTGGACTTCTGTTTCATCTTCAGTGAAGATGAAGTCATAGGAAATGGTAAATTCATTACAATTATCTTCTACTGCAATTCCTATGGCAAAATCATCTATGTTAATTCCATCCGGATAGTCTAGCATATCTGTGATTTGAGGCTCAGTAATGTCTAATAACGTGATAACCTGTGTGCATGTAGCCCCATTATCGCATTCATCAGTAACGACCCAAGTTATTTCTATGAAAAATTCACAGCTGTCTCCCGAATCGGTTTGTTGAAACGTCATTTCCGTTTCTCCGCAAGAGGATATAATCTCAGGTGGAGTATAATTTCCGTTAAATTCATCACATTCAAGTAGAAGATTTTCAGGACATTCTATTATTAAATCCTGGGAATAGAGAGAACTAGTGGCGTATAGAGTCACGCACAAAAGAACAAAGCGCAAGTTCATTTTAGACAGATTTAAGGTTTGAAACGAAATTTACTGATTTTCAAGCTAACATCAAATTAATTATGGCATAAGTCATTTTCAAGCTCTTAAATAATGACAGGAAAAGACCAATAATTTTAGTTTCTGTTAACCCTATCTTTGCACCGCAAATTTCAAATCTCGAATCTCAAATCTACCTGTCGGCAGACAGGTTTCGAATCAAACCCCATGGACTACAATTTCAGAGAAATAGAACAAAAGTGGATAGAAGAATGGAGAAAGCGTGACACGTACAAGGTCACGGAAGATAATTCTAAGGAGAAATTTTACACCTTAAGCATGTTCCCATATCCTTCTGGGGCTGGGCTGCATGTGGGGCATCCGCTGGGTTACATAGCCGCTGATATTTATGCGCGTTATAAGGTGCATCAAGGGTTCAACGTGCTGCATCCTATGGGTTATGATTCATTTGGACTTCCAGCGGAGCAGTATGCCATAGAAACGGGAACTCATCCCGCTATTACTACGGAGAATAATATTTCTAGATATAGAGAGCAGTTAGATAAACTTGGGTTCAACTATGACTGGAGCAGAGAGGTGAGAACTTCTAGTCCTGAATATTACAAGTGGACGCAGTGGATTTTCAAGCAGATATTTAATGCTTGGTATAACAATGAAACCAAGAAAGCTGAGCCTATAAGCACGCTGATAGAAAAGTTCAATGAGAACGGAACCTATAATGTAAATGCTGCGCAAGATGACGACTGGTGGAAGCAGTTAGATTTAGAAAAATTCCCATTCTTCGGGGAGTACTTTGCTGGTGAGTTCACCGCTACCGACTGGCAGAGCATGAATGAAGAACAGCAGCAGCTGATTCTGATGCATTACAGATTGACTTACTTGGCGGATAGTTGGGTAAACTGGTGTCCAGCCTTAGGAACAGTATTGGCAAATGACGAAGTAAAAGACGGTAAGTCTGAACGTGGTGGGCATCCAGTAGTTCAGAAGCTGATGCGCCAATGGAGTATGAGAATCTCTGCCTTTGCGCAGCGTTTATTAGATGATTTAGAACAGCTGGACTGGAGTGAATCTATTAAAGAAATCCAAAGAAACTGGATAGGCCGTAGCAAGGGTGCTTCCGTTAAATTTCAGGTGAAAGACCACGGTTCTGAAATAGAAGTATTTACGACCAGACCTGATACGATTTTTGGGGTAGATTTTGTGACCTTGGCACCTGAGCATGAGCTGGTTTCTCAGATTACTACTGCGGAGCAAAAAGAAGAAATAGAAGCCTACGTGCACCAAGCGAGTTTAAAATCTGAACGAGACAGACAAAGTGATGTAAAGAACATCACAGGATGTTTCACTGGAGCTTACTGCATCCACCCGTTTTCTGGTAAAGAAATTCCTATTTGGATAGGTGATTATGTATTGGCCAGTTATGGAACTGGTGCGGTCATGGCCGTTCCAGCTGGAGACCAGCGCGACTGGGATTTTGCAACGCACTTTAATATTCCTATCTCTCCTATTATGGAAGGTGCCGATATCTCTGAGCAAGCTGATGCTGCTAAAGACAAGCCGCTCATGAACTCTGACTTTTTAGATGGACTAAAAGGGAAAAAGGCTATTAATGCAGCTATTTCTGCTATCATGGAT
>CAZTVP010000363.1:0-3475 GCA_964616995.1 uncultured Comamonadaceae bacterium | reverse complement strand
ACCCTAAAGATGAAAAACATAAAAGAATAACTATAGCCCTTACTAAAAATGCTGCTGAAGAAGCATAATTAGGTAATAAAAGGAATTGTAAAGCCCAGACTTTCAGAGTCTGGGCTTTTTTATTGAAACTAAATTGAATATTTCAAAGTAAAAGCATATTAGATAACTATACGCCATGACTTATTCTCCTTTTTTCATGCAGCCAGGTGGAGTAAAACCACCGAATAGACTTATACATATCGTCCTTTTCTCATTGGTAATTCTTTTACTGAATTTTACTTTTCTTTAAGATTCACCATTAAAGCTTGCTTATCTCTATTACCAAATGCACTACTTTGGTTTTGTGAAAGAGTTATACACCTTTGAAAACCCTTTGGTTTACTTCCCAGAATCTAAGCTTTGGGGGCATCACGTGGTAGTTCCACCAGAAATAGTAAACAAGTTATTAGCCGGAAGACACACCAGATTCCTTGTTTACATTAATAATGAATTAAAAATTCACAGTGCTCTTCTCTCAGACGGAAATGGTGGAAGGTATGTTCTGATTAATAAAGACAGAATTAAAAAACTTGGAATAGCATTAGGCGATATACTTCACATTAAGATAGAACCAGACACTTCTGAGATGGGCATGGAAGTTCCAGAAGAGTTTTTAGAAGTGCTAGAATCTGATGAAGAGGCCAAGCATTATTTCAATCAACTCACAAAGGGGAAACAGAGAAGCCTCATTTATCTGGTAAGTAAAGTCAAGAGAACCGAAACCAAAATCACCAAAGCTCTGGTCATAATGGAATACCTAAAAGATGCTCAGGGAAAACTTGATTTTAAAGAATTAAATCAAGCTTTTAAAACTGCTAATAAGAGGTTTTAAATCGAATAGAGATTTATACGGCAGTTTCTCTCTTACTTCCAAGTTGTCGCTGAAAGATATCTCCACAAATCGTTTACAATCACATTTTTTTTAAAGTGCGGCTGATGTCAACAAAAAGTGCGAAATTTTTTGACGCTAAATGCTTTGGCGACTATGCGTCCAATTATTTAAATACTCATGTAAACCTTAAACACAACAATAAGGTGACTAAGGAAAAGAATTTGTTTTTTGTTGGCTCCTTTTTGGTTTCAGGTTGCTGAGCGTTAGTCGAAGTATGGAGAAGAAAAAAGTAACAACAACTTTCAAGAGAAGAACATAGGTTAAAAGACTAAATCCAATCGTTCATTAAGTCTAATTAAAATATAGTTAGTAAGCATGGTGCTTATTTATATAAAATTTTATCATTGATTACTTACTTTTAGCCTTTTACACAATTCCATGAAAAGAATTCTATTCCTAGTGGTTCTTGGGCTTATAGCAGCATATTTCCTAGGGCCACAACCAGAACCTCTCACGGTAAATTTTCAATTACCAGACAATTTTCCCACTTCTATTCAGCAGATAGAAAATTTCATAGCAGAGGACAATAGCATTCATAACATAAGACCTGATAATGAATCACGAGTAATTTGGGCTGATTCTACAGGTATTAAAACAGAATATTCACTGGTGTATTTACATGGTTTTTCTGCTTCTCCTGGAGAAGGTAATCCTATTCATGAAGAAATATCCAAGCAGTTCGGAATGAACCTCATTATTCCTCGTTTAGCTCAGCATGGACTTGTCACCAATGAGCCGCTACTGGAGTTTTCTGCGCCAGAATTCATCAATGATGCCTACCAAGCCATTAAGTTGGGAGAATTACTAGGAATTAAAGTAATCGTTATGTCTTGTAGTACGGGTGGAACAGCGTCTCTCTACAACTTGGCTCATGCAGATGTAAATGTTCATGCTCAAGTGCTCTATTCCCCAAATATTGAGTTGTACGATTCCAGAGCTGGATTACTCACTGGCCCTTGGGGGCTTCAGATAGCTCGTCTGGTAAAAGGCGGCCAATATCACACTTGGGAAGTTCCTGCCGGAGCTGAAAAGTACTGGTATGGAAAATACCGATTAGAAGCTACTATAGAACTCCAGAACATGCTTGAATCTTTTATGACTAAGAATACTTTTGGGAAAGTAAACACTCCTACCATGGTTGGCTATTACTTTAAAGATGAAGACCATCAAGATGATGTAGTTTCGGTCTCAGGAATCAGAAAGATGGTGAGCGAGTTAGGAACCACTAAAGAGAATCTAAATGAAGTCGTATTTACAGAGGTTGACGCTCATGCGTTGCAAAGCGAATACTTCTCAAAAGACTTGGATGAAGTAAGAAGAGCTACGGTGGAGTTTTTAGAGAAGGTGATGGAATGAGGTTACCTGACGCATCTTGACATGAAGAAAGGAGTAATCGTACTTCTAAAATTATAGCTCGGCCTAACCACCCCAAATTGCTGAATAACATATTAGAAAACTCAACCCAGCGTAGCAGCAATTCACCCCTCCAGATAGAAATTTCTCCATGTTTCATAATACTACTCGGAGGGGAATTTAATTTGTGTTTATGATTTCTTAAATAGTAATTCTAAATCTTGAGGTCGTAACTCCGCTTTACCACCCCAAATTGCTGAAAAACATCCTAGAGTGCTCAACTTCACGCATCAGCAATTTACCCCTCCAAAAGGGAATCTCGCCTTGAATCATAATTCTACTCGGAGGGGAATTTAATTTAATGAAATTTAAAACCTGCCGGCAAGAAGGTCGTAAATAAAAAACCCAGACTATATAAGTCTGGGTTTTTCTTAGTAGCGAGAACGAGACTTGAACTCGTGACCTCAGGATTATGAATCCTGCGCTCTAACCAGCTGAGCTACCTCGCCATTAAATTGGGCGGCAAAGATAATATTAAATTCCATTTTTGAAAATAACCGCTGAGGTTTTAAACAGTGTTTGATTTCGTGGTTTTAAAAAGACCTAAGTGGTTCATTTTATGTGAATAAATCGTTGATTTTATTGGGAATTTTTGGCATTCACACCCCTTTGTTTTTCATTATTTTGCGCGCCACCTAAAAAAGCAAATTCATGGAGAAGGAAAAATACGAGTTGGAGTTTATTGTGAACGCTTCACCAAAAATTATATATAACTGTTTAACTACACCTAGCGGACTTTCTGAATGGTTCGCAGATGATGTGAATATCAAAGGAGATGTCTTCACCTTTATATGGGAAGGCTCTGAAGAGCAAGCTAAACTACTTACTAAAAAAAGAGATGAGTTCGTTAAGTTTCAGTGGCTTGAACAAGCTGAAGAAGGTCTGAAAACATTCTTTGAACTGAGAATCAAGATTGACCCTATGACTAACGAGAGAGCTATAATCGTTACTGATTTTGCTGAAGAAGATGAACTGGAAGAAGCTAAAGCACTGTGGGAAAGCCAAATAAATGATTTAAAGCACGTATTAGGAGCTTAGTCCTGATGCATTAATTGACAATATATGCTGAAGAACCCGGACTGATTTTTTGTCTGGGTTTTTTTGTGCCTAATAATGTGTATGAAACTCCGC
>CAZTVP010000362.1:0-3477 GCA_964616995.1 uncultured Comamonadaceae bacterium | reverse complement strand
ATCGTTTTTAAAATCGCTATCTGAAGGATAGAGTGGCTTAATAAGTGAAGCGATTTGTAAAGGTGCGGTAACCTCTTTATTGCTGATTTTAATAGCGGCTCTATTGTATACGTCTTCTTTCAGATTTGTGTGTAATCTAGCTATTACAGTGTACCTAAACGTGATTATACTAACAAATTTTAGGACCTTTTTGAAGTCTTCTAAACTCAATTCATTGTATGACGCTATAAGTATTGGATAAGCTTGTTTCTCCTTAAATAAAGTAAGTTCTTTTATTCTACTACGTAGTTCCCTATCACCTCCCCAAAAGCTATCAGAATAATTTGAAAGTGCGTTGTAAAGAAGTGCATTTTCCTCTAGTGAATCTAGAAGTTCAATCACTTCAGGAGACGTTTTAACCGAATCTCGAATTGCCCTAAATAAATATTCTTGTCGTATTAATTTATTTTTGGAAATCCAGTAGTGTCTTAAGAAAGTGGGAAATGAGTCTAAGCCTATAACATCTACTATTTTCTTCCATTTATCCTTGACATGTGGCAAATCTACTTTAGAAGAAATTGAGAAGAGATAATTTTTCAAAAGATCAGTGACAGTTAATCCTACTCCTCTAGAGTTTAAAGTTTCGAATACCGTGTAAGCACTTAATTCATCTTCAACAATAATTTGAATAAACATCAATCGTTCAGCGATAAGCCTATTCAAAAAATTAGTGATTTGTTCACCACTTTGGTTTGAATTAAAATGTTCCGTTATTCGATCAACAAAAAAATTATATGCTTGCCAAATTAGTTTATCCGAATCTTGCAGAGTGCGAACGTTAGTTGGTGGTCTGAACACCAATAGATTGGATTGAAAGAAGCTATCATTATTTTCATTAAGTTTAAGCTTTGATGAATATGTCAATGAACCAGGATCTTTGTCACCAATAAACTTTTTCTGCAATAATGAAACACGCTCTTCATTCTGTTCAACTTCGACTCCAGCATCTATTAAGATTTGTAATTGTTTAATTGTAGCTAGTACAATTAAGGTTAAAGTGGAAAATCGCTGTTGTCCATCTATTACGTGATAATTTTTGTCTCCCATATTTTGAAGAACAATAGATCCCATATAATGGACATTGCCACTCTCTTCTATGGCCAGTATGTCGTTCCATAAATCTTCCCAATGATCTCTTTTCCAGGAATAATCTCTTTGATAAGGTGGAACCGCATAGGTTTTGCCGTTTCCAATTATATCACTCATACTAACTGTACTTGTATCTAAGAGATTATTTACTGCCATAAGGTAAAGTTATAAGTTTTTACACGACAACAATATCCCATCACATTTAATATTAAAATTTGCCTTACAAAATAATCCTTAAGATATAAAAACCCAACCACCCTTTGCGAAGCAAAGAACGGTTGGGTTCAATACGTTAAAACTATTGCAACGCTTATAAGCCTAACAATACTTCCATAGGATCTTTAGCGCCAAATAACATCTTCTCAGGGCTTTCTAGCATTTCCTTCACTTTATAAAGGAAGCTTACAGATTCTTTTCCGTCTATAATTCTGTGGTCATAGCTCAGGGCTACATACATAATAGGTCTTACTACCACTTCTCCGTTTTCTACCACTGGGCGCTCTACTATGTTATGCATTCCTAAAATGGCACTCTGCGGAGGATTGATGATAGGCGTGCTGAGCATACTTCCAAAAACACCACCATTAGTAATAGTAAATGTGCCACCAGTCATTTCTTCTACTGAAATTTTTCCGTCACGGGCTTTAATGGCCAGTCGCTTAATTTCTGCTTCTATTTCATGAAGTGCCATGGTTTCTGCATTTCTTACAACAGGCACCATGAGTCCTTTAGGAGAACTTACGGCTATGCCTATATCTGCATAATCATGGAATACCATTTCTTTTCCATCTATCATACCGTTTACGGCAGGGAAGAGGTTCAATGCTTCTGTTACGGCTTTAGTGAAGAATCCCATAAATCCAAGGCTCACACCATAAGTTTCTTTGAATTTCACTTTGTACTTGGCACGTAAATCCATTATAGGTTTCATGTTCACCTCATTAAACGTGGTGAGCATGGCTGTATCGTTTTTCACAGAAACCAGTCTTTCGGCTACTTTTCTTCGTAGCATAGACATTTTTTCTCTGCTGGTTTCTCTAGTTCCGCCCCATCCTGCAGCTGCTGAGGTATCAAAACCTCCAGCCATGGCTGCTACTACATCCTGCTTAAGAATTCTGCCGTCTTTTCCAGTGCCTTTTACTTGACCATTAGCTATTCCATTTTCAGCCATCATCTTAGCCGCAGCTGGAGATGGATGTCCTGTAGCATGTGAAGTTTTAGCTGGCGCTGCAACAGGAGCTGCCGCTGCTTTTTCCTCGGCTTTAACGGGCGCTGGTTCAGGCTTAGATTCAACTTTAGTTTCTGCTTCTGGCTTGCCTGCCAGAACTTCAGCGGAGGCAGGAGGCTCAGCGTCTGTATCTATCAAGCATACCACAGCGCCTACGGCCACGGCATCTCCTTCTTCTGCTTTTAAGGTAATGGTTCCAGACTGTTCTGCTGGTAATTCCAGTGTGGCTTTATCTGAATCTACCTCAGCTATGGTTTGATCTTTAAACACATAATCTCCATCAGCTACTAACCATTCGGCTATTTCTACTTCAGAGATGGATTCGCCCGGTGAAGGGACTTTCATTTCTAGAATTGGCATATTCTATAGGGTTTATTTCAATACTTTTTCTTGAGACAGCGCAAAAAGGCTATCCATTAATTTGTCTTGTCTATTCTGGTGCACCTTGCTAGAACCTGCAGCCGGACTTCCACTGGCATTTCTGCTCAGCAGCTCTATGCTTCGGTCTTTCCAAGTTCTTAAAATATAGCTCCAAGCTCCCATGTTCTCTGGCTCTTCTTGCATCCAAATCACATTATCTGCCTTTTTATATTGGGCTAATATCTTTTCTATTTGCTCCGCAGGGAAAGGATGTAATTGTTCTAAACGAACTACTGCTATATCGTTTCCAGCGCCTCTTTTTTCTTTTTCTTCTAAGATATCGTAGTAGATTTTTCCTGAACAGAATACTACAGTTTTTACTGCTGCGGCTTTTACCGTAGGATCGTCTAATACTTCTTGGAAACTTCCCTTGGCCATTTCATTGATAGATGAAACTGCTTTAGGATATCTCAATAATTTCTTAGGTGTAAACACTACCAGCGGCTTTCTAAATGGCCACTTCACTTGTCTTCTTAGTAAGTGGAAATAGTTAGCTGGTGTAGTAGCGTTGCAAACTACCATATTGTCTTCAGCACAAAGCTGTAAGTATCTTTCCATTCGGCCTGAACTGTGCTCAGATCCCATTCCTTCATAACCGTGTGGCAATAACATGGTAACACCATTCATGGCGTTCCATTTATCTTCTGATGCACTGATGAACTGGTCTATCATAATCTGTGCTCCGTTATTGAAATCTCCAA
>CAZTVP010000361.1:0-3480 GCA_964616995.1 uncultured Comamonadaceae bacterium | reverse complement strand
AAGGACAAGACGTTCATGGATTTCTTGAATCCTAATAGCTTAAAAATTCTTACGCGGTGCAAAGCCGAACCACACCTTAAAGAAGCTAAACCTGGAGACAAGTTCCAGTTCCAAAGACTCGGGTATTTCTGTGTAGATACCAAGTACACTACAGATGAAAAACTAGTGTTCAATAGAACAGTGACGCTAAGAGATTCTTGGGCTAAGATGCAGAAAAAATGAGGCTGATTCTATTTGTAATCACCACTATGCTTTCTGCTCAACTATTGAGTCAGGCTACTATAGAAAAGTACTGGGTTTGTTTTTCAGATAAGGAAGGTGTGGAGTTTAATCCTTATGAGTTTTTTGATCAGAAAGCCATAGATCGCAGAGTAAATCTCGGGTTACGGTTGGATGATTATGCAGATATACCTGTAAATCAGAATTACCTGAGTAAAGTAAAAGATCTAGTTTCAGAAATGAGCCACCACAGTAGATGGTTTAATACGGTGGCGGTTTATGCTACAGATAATGAGATCTCTAAAGTTTCTTCTCTTCCATTTGTACAGAAAGTAATGACTTTTCCAAGAGTTAAGGAGGAATTGGCCAATCATGAATTAAATATCAATTCATCTAATCATGATGCAGCAGAAGATACACTTATAAAATATCAGACGCTGCGTTTAGGTAGAGATAAATTCGCTGCGCAAAACATAGATGGTTCGGGAAAGAGAATAGCAGTTTTGGATGCAGGATTTACCGGAGCTGACGTAAACTCAAGCTTTGACCATCTGAGAAAGACCAACAGAATCAAAAAGACATTTGATTTTGTCTCAAACAGGGAGAATGTGTATAGAAAGAATAACCATGGAACTGCAGTACTCAGTTGCATAGCTGGGATTTATACGCATGAAAATGGTAGAGTAGATACATTAGGCCTAGCCACAGGAGCAGAGTTTCTGTTAGCTAGAACAGAGAAAGGGTTAATAGAAGTTTTTAGTGAAGAGGAAAACTGGCTGGCTGCCGTAGAATGGGCAGATCAAAACGGTGCAGACATCATTAACAGTTCTCTCGGTTATACAGGTCACAGATATTTCTATTCTGACATGGATGGAGAGAACACTTTCGTGTCCAGAGCTGGAAATTTAGCAGCCAAAAAAGGAATTCTTGTAGTGAATTCAGCAGGTAATGAAGGTGCGTCAGATTGGACATACATAGGAGCTCCTGCAGATGCTGATAGCGTTCTAGCAGTGGGAGGACTTTCGCCATGGAGCGGAGTTCAAACTCCTTTTAGCAGCTTCGGGCCTACGTATGATTTTAAGCTGAAGCCGAATGTTACAGCTTATGGACATGTGATAGCTGCTAGGTCAGATTATATTTCTGAAACTCAGGGTACCTCTTTTTCTTCTCCACTGTTAGCCGGATTCGCAGCATGTGCGTGGCAGGCTTCACCTGAGATGAATAACATGGATCTTTTTCACTCCTTAGAAAAGAGTGGAGACCTTTATCCTTATTACGATTACGCCCATGGCTATGGTGTTCCTAGAGCAGAGTACTTTTTACAAGAAAACCTAGAAGAACCTTCTTCTACCTTTGACTTAACTGAGAATGATACAGGAGTATTTTTAAAATTAGATAAGTCTTATACAGTAAATAGACCAGATAAAACACAGTTGGAAGTGTTATTTACAGAAAATGAGTATTGTCAATTAGACTTCTCTGGTTATTTGTTTTATCACTACAGAAATGACTTAGGACAGATTAGTTCATACAAAGTGATAGATGTAAAAGACATAGAAGAAATCCAAATCAATACCGAGTATAAATCAGGACAAACCTTAGCCATCCATTACCAAGGTTATACCCAAGAAATCGAAATCAGATGAAAAAATATTTGCTACTATTAGCTGTGTTTTGCACCGCAGCTTTATGTTATGGTCAGGTTCCAGTAATAGAGGAGGATGTAGAAGATCAGAGAGAGGAAGCAGAGGAATTAGATAATTCACTTACACAACTTAGGTATGGAACTAATTTAACTATAGATCCTGCGGATAGTTTGAACACACTTATTTATTCTCCTAGCTTGAACATCACTTTTAATAAAGAACTGAGAATAGCTAAGTTCTATTCACTTGGCTTGAATTACGGTGTTCAGTATGATAATTTTAAAATAGAACAAGATTCATCTAATCTTCTTAGCCCAGCTTTTCTTAATGACAAGCAGCAGGTGAGGCTTTACACATTCAGGTTAGGTTTAATGAATAGAATTCACCTAGGAAAACATGGAGTAAAAGAAGGTGCTTATTTGGAATTTGGAGGATATGGAGCGATCAGAGTTACGTCTAGAATGCTGATAGAAAACGAAGTGGACCCTAACTGGGTAGTTAGTCAAGGAGCAGAAGAACTGAATACGATGTATAAAAGACTGCAGTGGGTAGAACTTCTACAGTATTACGCTTCAGCAGCCATAGGCAGAAACGGAGTGGCACTTTATGGAGAATACCGTTTATCAGACCTATTTAAAGCACACGAAGGCATAAACGGAGGAAGAAAGCTTCCTGAAATAGCTCTGCTCAATGTAGGAATCAGGTTTGAATTTTAGTGAAGGGAGCACTAGTCATACTATTTTTAACTCTTTCATTCTCAGCTATAGGGCAGAAGGTGAATGCTGTGGCTGTTACTCAACAAGGAACTTCTATAGAACTGTCTAAGCTAAAGCTGAAAAAAGGCTTGATTCCACCATTAAAGAAGTTCAAGACCGTTAAAGGAAAAATAGATGCAGATGAAATCTATGAGATTTCTGTACCTGAACTTGGTCTAACTTTTTATAATCAAAGGGTCGTACTTTTTGAGGATACCAGTTCAGGTTTCTTCCAGCTGATTAGACCAGACTTGTTTTTAGGTCTTGTAAGCTATCGATCATGTACTTGTAAAGATAGCTATCAGGTAAGCCAAGCGCTACTCTTTAGTTCCAGTGATGAGCCAGTCATAAAGCACCCTTTCTTAAATAAGGTGTTGCGCAAAAGAGGTGATTATATAGGACTTACTCCTGCTCAAAAGGAAATGTTAAGTTCATATAATTTTAAGTTCAGTGCAGCTGTAGAAATCCTTTAACTCTAAGGGATTTTATTTAATTTCGAGCGCGTTAATAATCACTTCTAAAATGGTCAGAAAAAGTCTTTTTTCGGTAATCTTAATTTTCGTTTTAACACTTCCTCTAGGTGCTACAGAAGGAATGTGGATCCCTACGCTTCTTAAAGCGGTAGAGGATGATATGCAGGCCATGGGCCTCGAGCTCACAGCAGAGGATATTTATAGTGTTAATAAGAGCAGTCTTAAAGATGCCATAGTTCACTTCGGTGGAGGTTGTACTGCCGAGCTGATTTCTGATCAAGGTTTATTATTAACCAATCATCACTGTGGTTATAGTCAGATACAGAGCCATTCTTCATTAGAGAATAACTATTTGAAAAATGGATTTTGGGCTGCTTCTCTAAAAGA
>CAZTVP010000360.1:3233-3485 GCA_964616995.1 uncultured Comamonadaceae bacterium | reverse complement strand
CTTTCCTGTTTGATTCATTGTCTAATTCAAACTCACCACCATTCTTCACAAACTTTAATTCTACGTAGTCATAAGGAATGTCGAACACAATAGTTCCTTCAAAAATTCCATCTTTATCATCGTCTTTTAATTCCACATCTTTATTCCAGTCTAGTGGTGGAATAGAGCCTCTAACTCCTAAAGTGTTTACTCCGGTTAAATGATTGGTGTCAACTTTGAATATGACCTCTTGTTTTTTAGTAGGTTGAACAC
>CAZTVP010000360.1:0-3223 GCA_964616995.1 uncultured Comamonadaceae bacterium | reverse complement strand
AGAAATAGGCAAGAGATTACAAATCCAGTAAAAATCAAATGCTTCATTTTTTTCCAAGTTTTAAATCAACTAAATAATCAATTCCGATTCTTCCAGAACCCAGCACGAGGTTGTAAATGCTAACCCAAAGAAAACCCATAGCTGGTAACATAGTCCAAAATCCTTGACCCCACTTCTGCATGAAGATGGCCACTAACATGGTGCAGCCTATTAAAAATGAAGCTATTCGCGTTTGAAAACCGAGCAGTAGAAAAATGCCGCCTACCGCTTCACTAAATGCTCCCATCCAAGCGAAAAAAGCCGGAAAAAGAGCGAATATTCCGCCATACTCAGCCACATCTTTTGGGAACCAATAAGCTACCTCGAATAATCCTAGATTACTCTCGGTGGGAGACCATGGCATCCCAAATTTATCTGCCCCGAAGTTCGCAGCCAATAAATAGCCACAGACGATTCTGGGAATGGTGATGAGTACATCGTTAAAAACAGAACCTATTATTACAGGCCTGTTCAATCTTAAAATCAGTTTTTTTAGTTTGTTCATTTTCAGTCAGAAAGTTGAAAGGTAATACAAACTCGCAAACAATAGTGGTGCTCAAGCAAAAAATCGAGAGGTAAAACTAAATGATGAAGATTAGCTGCAGGCTAGAATGACTTTTTCGAGATTTAAAAAGAACTATCAATGATTTAATTTTGCACCGCTCACATAAGGGTTCTAGTAGATGAATGATTATTCTTTCTAAGAACTATGTGACTGATTATTGAAGTAGAGAGTAAGAAGTTTAATCTCGAATTTCGAATATCAAATTCCAAATCAGTGAAAAATGATAGACACAATTATAGATTTTAAATCAGCAATAAAAACCGGAATCCCATCAGAACTTCCTGAACTGAAGCCTATTCCTGAAAGTGCCAACAGAGCACCTAAGCGAAAAGATATTTTAAGTGCAGATGAAAAGAAGTTGGCAATTAGAAATGCGCTCAGGTATTTCCCCGCTAAATGGCATAGAGAACTAGCAGCGGAATTCAAGCAAGAATTAGAAGATTATGGAAGAATCTACATGTATAGATTCAAACCTGATTATGAAATCTATGCTCGGCCAATAGAAGTATACCCAGCTAAGAGCAAGCAAGCGGCTGCTATTATGTTAATGATTCAGAACAACTTGGATCCAGCTGTGGCGCAGCATCCTTATGAACTGATTACGTATGGAGGAAATGGTGGTGTTTTTCAAAACTGGGCTCAGTATTTATTGACTATGCAGTACCTGAGCGAAATGACCGAAGAGCAAACGCTGCACATGTATTCAGGTCATCCGATGGGATTATTTCCTTCAGGGAAGGAAGCACCTAGGGTTGTTGTCACTAATGGAATGATGATTCCAAATTATTCTAAACCAGATGACTGGGAAAAATATAATGCGTTAGGTGTTACTCAGTATGGACAAATGACAGCTGGTTCTTATATGTATATAGGCCCACAGGGAATCGTTCATGGAACTACTATTACGGTTATGAATGCGTTTAGAAAGAAGCTGAAAAAAGGAGAAACACCTAAAGGAAAAATATTTCTAACTGCTGGACTTGGAGGAATGAGTGGTGCTCAGCCAAAAGCAGGAAACATAGCAGAATGCATTACTATTTGCGCTGAAGTGAACGATGCTGCTTCTACTAAAAGGTATGAGCAAGGTTGGGTAGATGAGTTGATTTCAGATATGGATGAGTTGGTAAGCAGAGTTCGCGGTGCAATACAAAATGAGGAAGTTGTGTCTATTGCCTACCAAGGAAACGTGGTAGATATATGGGAAAGATTCTACGAAGAAGAAATTTTCATTCATTTAGGTTCTGATCAGACTTCACTTCATAATCCTTGGAGTGGTGGTTACTATCCTGCAGGAGTGAGTTATGATGAGGCGAATGCCATGATTAAAGATGACCCGGCCAAGTTTGAAGAGCTAGTGAAGGATTCTCTGAGAAGACATGCTGCTGCTGTGAATAAACATACCGAAAGAGGAACCTATTTCTTTGATTATGGAAATGCGTTTTTACTTGAATCAAGCAGGGCAGGAGCGGATATTATGGCTGAAAATGGAATTGACTTCAAATATCCATCTTACGTTCAAGATATTCTTGGACCTATGTGTTTCGATTATGGATTTGGGCCTTTCCGTTGGGTATGTGCCTCAGGGAAATCTGAAGATTTAGATAAAACAGACGACATAGCGCTGCGTGTGATGGCAAAGATAAAAGCTACAGCTCCAGAAGAAATTCAGCAGCAGATGCAGGACAATATCAAGTGGATAGAAGATGCCAAGAAGAACAAACTGGTAGTCGGTTCTCAAGCTAGAATTCTGTATGCAGATGCGGAAGGAAGAGCCAAGATAGCAGAAGAATTCAATAAAGCAGTTGCATCTGGAGAGCTTTCAGGGCCAGTGGTTTTAGGAAGAGACCACCACGATGTTTCTGGAACTGATTCTCCGTTCAGAGAAACCAGTAATATTTATGACGGTTCTAAATTCACCGCAGATATGGCTATCCATAATGTAATAGGAGACAGCTTTAGAGGAGCTACTTGGGTTTCTATTCATAATGGAGGAGGCGTAGGCTGGGGAGAAGTAATGAATGGAGGATTCGGGATGCTATTAGACGGTTCAGAAGAAGCTTCTGCCAGACTAAAAAACATGCTCTTCTACGATGTAAATAACGGAATAGCCAGAAGAAGTTGGGCTAGAAATGAAGAAGCCATTTTTGCCATCAAACGAGAGATGGATAGAACTCCTGGGCTGAAGGTTACTTTGGCTACGCCTGTGGATAGTTCTGTGGTTGATGGTTTGTAGTTCGAGGTTCTTTAGTTCGGAGTTCGGGGTTTGAAGTTAGAACTTCTAGGTTAAGGATTACTCTAGTTAGTGAGGCGTTCTATTTTGGAGAGCTAATATTATTCATATCACTTTCATTAATGTTTCTCCATTTTAATTTAGAGCTAACGTTTTCCGCAATTCTATCAAAATTTACTTGAACGGATTGAGTTTCTTTGTTGAAATCATTCACTTTGAAGGCGTAAACCCTTTTTAAGGACATTTTTTCAGATACCGTATTCGGATGAATGGCATAATTCACGCTTTTTTTATTCGTTTCCCAGCTTGGATACATAAAGATTTCACAACCCATGGAATGTTCGGGGGAAAAATGGTTGTGTGCTATAAATCCTGAAACAAGGTGAGAA
>CAZTVP010000359.1:0-3485 GCA_964616995.1 uncultured Comamonadaceae bacterium | reverse complement strand
TATTTCAGTTTGGATAGATAGATCATCTCCTAATTTTACCAAGCCATCATAAAGCTGATTAATGGCTCTCATATCTTCTAGATACCGAGCATAAGCTGGATCTAATGTGTTAATACCCGCACTTTCATTATATTTAAAAACGGATTTATAAGATTGATCTTTAGGAGAAAAGCATGAACTAAATCCTAAAATAATGGATAAAAAAAAGGCGAGATAAATTCTAAGATTCACTCGCCAAAAATAGTATTCTAATTTCAGATTTACTTCGTAACCGCTTCTATTAGGTTTCCTAAATCTGACTTGTAATATTTTTCAGGTTTCTCATGCCCCGTATTATCATAGCGCTTCCATGTATCCACCTTGTAACCTTTAACATAACGTCCTTTGGACTCTACCTTTCCATTAGCATGATAAAATATAAAGTCTCCATGAGGGATTAACTCATCTTCAACTTTTAAGTAAACACCTTCAGCCTTAAGTCTGCCGCTTGTAGTAGTAATGTCTGCCTCAAATAAATTCTCATCTAAGGGAGTCAAATATCTACAGTACTCAGCTTTACCTTTAGAGGTAACCTCTAAATACATGTCCAGATAATCTGTAGGTCTATGTTGTGAATGAGTTTGTAAAGCAAATAGTAAAGTGAGTATGGCTAAGCTTATTTTCATAGTGTTTTACTTTGGTTTTTTGTCTTACGTAGATCCCGTCATTTTTGTTCCGTTACCTTATTGGTTAAGAACAGACTCGATTTCATCAATTTAGAATTAGACTTTTATTTTAGTCTTAGAATGATTATCTCTCATCTTTAACAGCTAAAGCTTAAAGGAATGAGCCATTTAATCTGAATAAACAAATCATTTACAAGCACTTAAAACAAATCTAAGCAAGCGGAAAACCATTAATTAGTTTAATTTTAGCATAGAAGAAATTTGATTTCCACATAAAAAACCACAAGATTCGTAATAGAAACTCAGAATAAGTAGTCTAAAGATTACATGACTTAAATTCTATTTCCTACAATATTGAGTGAGGTCAAATAGACCACTATTCTCCCTAACCTAGAAATTTTCTAATAAGTCCGTGAAAAAGTCTACCTAACTGTAGTAGTTTAGAATACCGACTTATAAGCTCTATCTCTAAAACTCTAGATATTTAATTTAGATTTTCTTCATCTTAATACGCTAAGTTTGGGCTTAGAAAATGAAAGAACTTAAGCACCTTAATAAATATTTCATTAAGTATAAATGGCACCTTTTTTTAGGCTTCATTTTTATTATTCTATCTAACTATTTTTTTGTTTATGCTCCCACACTATTCAATGAGGGGACTGACTTTATGGAAGGGTCACTAAAAAGCTTATCTGGATCAACAGAATTCCCTCAAAAACCTAAAAGTATCATCTGGCTAGAGGAGAACCAACTGATAAGCCCCATAAACTCACCAGGAAATGATATAGACAGAAAGAAGGTAACCAGTGAAGTACTTATAAAGTTAGCAGTCTTGTTTGGTTTTCTGTATGTAATACGAGGCATATTTCTGTTCTTCACAAGGGTAACTATTATAATTATGAGCAGGCGCATAGAGTACGATCTTAAAAATGAGATTTTTAATCATTATCAGAAGCTTTCTCTAGCATTTTACAAAAGAAATAACACAGGAGACCTTATGAACAGAATTAGTGAAGATGTTTCTAAGGTACGAATGTATTTAGGGCCAGCAGTTATGTACACATTAAATCTGTTATGCTTGATTTCTTTCGTCCTTTACGAAATGATAAATATTAGTCCTAAACTGACCTTCTATACGCTCCTACCTCTTCCTATTTTATCTATCAGTATTTACTTCGTAAGTTCTGTAATTAATAAAAAAAGTGAGGAGGTACAAAAGAAACAAAGCGCCTTGAGCTCTTTTGTCCAAGAAAGCACTAGCGGGATTCGAGTGCTCAAAGCTTACAATAAGGAAAGGTCTTTTACTAATACATTCTCCGAGGAAAGTGGAAAGTATAAAAGCTTAATCTTGGACTTGGTTAAAGTAGAGGCTTTGTTTATGCCATTAATTATTCTTTTAGTTGGCTTAAGTACTTTACTAGCTATATATCTAGGCGGCATAGAAAGTATAGAAAGAAGTGGCTTTGATAAAGGAGATATTATTCAATTTGTAATATACGTTAGCATGCTAACCTGGCCATTCGCGTCAGTAGGATGGGTTACTTCACTAATTAATAAGGCTGAAGCTTCACAAGGTAGAATAAATGAGTTTTTACTTGAGAAATCAGATATAGAATGTAACCAAAGTATGCATACCCCTATTGATGGCAAAATAGAATTTAAAGAGGTCTCATTTACTTATCCAGACACAGGTATCCAAGCCTTAAAAGATGTAAACTTCACTTTAGAGAAGGGTAAAACACTAGGAATAACTGGAAGAACAGGCAGCGGTAAAAGCTCTCTCGTAAGTCTGATCTCACGCCAATTTGACCCTACAAATGGAGAAATACTAATAGATGGGAAAAATTCTAAACTATTGAATTTAGAAAGCTTGAGGTCAAGTATAGGAGCTGTACCTCAAGATGTTTTTTTATTCTCAGACACTGTTCGTAATAACATAGCTTTTTCAGATGAAAAGGCAGATTTTGAGGATATAATTAATGCCTCTAAAGAAGCTGATATTTATGATAATATCATGAATTTTCCTGAGGGTTTTAAGACAATGCTTGGTGAGTTTGGAATTAATCTATCAGGAGGACAAAAACAACGAATCAGTATAGCCAGAGCCATACTAAAAAACCCACGTATATTAATTTTTGATGACTGCCTAAGTGCTGTAGATACTGAAACCGAAGAAAAAATACTTAACAGTCTTAAAAAGTTAATGAATGGAAAATCTAGCATCATCACTAGCCATAGAATAAGTTCTATTATGAATGCAGACTTGATTTTAGTATTAGAAAATGGCGAAATAACCCAAAAGGGAACGCACCTACAACTCATACAAGGTGAAGGGTATTATAAAGAACTTTATGAAAAACAGCAGATAGAAAGCATTTAGGATATTTTCTTATTCTCTTTCCGTCTAACTTCAAGGACAAGTAATACCGAAAACCCCAAGAAAAACCGAAAGGTCAAGAATATTAGTGGCCTCATCTCCGTTCAAGTCAACAGGACAGTTAGAACTACATCCGAATTCTCCTAGAAAAACTGATAAGTCTAAAATATTCCTTTCTCCATCATTATTCAAATCACCAGTACAAACTTGCTCAAGCTCATCACCAGTTATATTCCCGTCACAATTATTATCGATGCCTTCTCCAGTTCCTGGTGCTCCAGGATAAACCGAGGTCAAACTATCATCACAGTCAGTGTCATTTTCTACGTATCCTATAGGCATATTAAAGCTTTCTACACTTGAAGAAGCATCACCAAAACCATCTGAATCATTATCTAAGTAAAAAGTCTTAATATCTGGTCTAAGGAGAAACAAGCCCTCTT
>CAZTVP010000358.1:0-3498 GCA_964616995.1 uncultured Comamonadaceae bacterium | reverse complement strand
GAAGATCAAGATGCTTTTGCTTATTGGAGCCAAATGAAAGCTGCCAAAGCCCAAGAAAATGGACGTTTAGCTAAAGAAATTGTTACGGTAGAAATTCCGCAAAGAAAAAAAGATCCTATTCAGTTTAGTAAAGATGAGTTTGTAAAACCAACGACTACTAAAGAAATTTTAGGTAAACTTCGTCCTGCTTTCCGTAAAGACGGAAGCGTAACTGCAGGAAATTCTTCAGGATTAAATGACGGAGCAGCTGCCACTATTATCGCTTCAGAAAAAGCGGTAAAAGAATATGGTTTAACACCAATGGCGAAAATTTTGAGTTCGGCAGTAGTAGGTGTAGAGCCTAGAATTATGGGGATTGGTCCGGTAGAAGCTTCTAATAAAGCGTTGGAAAAAGCAGGGTTGACCATAGAAGATATGGATGTGATCGAATTAAATGAAGCTTTTGCAGCTCAGGCTTTAGCTTGTGTCAGAGCTTGGGGGTTAAAAGATAATGATCCTAGATTAAATCCTAACGGGGGTGCTATTGCTATTGGTCACCCGCTTGGAGTTACAGGAGCAAGATTAGCTTATTCTGCAGCTTTAGAATTAAAAATGACTGGGAAAAAATATGCATTGGTAACTATGTGTGTAGGTGTAGGTCAAGGTTATGCTGCTGTAATTGAAAATGTTTCTGAGTAAACTGAAATCTTAATTAATTTGAGCGTCATTCTGAACTTGATTTAGAATCTCATCTTAATAAAAAAGAATAATAATTTTAAAGTTACCCGCTTGCGCGGATATAGATTATGCAAAAAACACAACACTATATACAAGGAAGCTGGATCGATGGAAAAGGAGAAGGAACTCCTATTTTAGATTCAGTCACTGGAGAGCATTTTACGAATGTCACTACCGAAGGAATAGATGTTCCAGAAGTTTTACAATACGGAAGAACAAAGGGTGGAGCATTAAGAAAAATGACGTTTCAAGAGCGTGGTTTAATGCTTAAAAAATTGGCCTTTCACCTTCAAAAACACAAGCGCTCTTTTTATGATGTAAGTTTTAAAACTGGAGCTACCAAAATAGATAGTTGGGTAGATATTGAAGGTGGTTTTGGAAACTTATTTTCTAATGCATCTCTACGTAAATTATTTCCTAATCAGCCTTATCACGTAGAAGGAGATCCTATAGATTTATCACGTGGAGGAAGATTTATGGCGCATCATATTATGGTACCACGACAGGGAGTTGCAGTACATATTAATGCGTTTAATTTCCCAGTTTGGGGAATGTTAGAGAAGTGTGCAGTTAATTGGATGGCGGGTATGCCAGCCGTTGTACTACCAGCTCCGCAAAGTGCTTATTTAACTGAAGCTGTGGTAAAAGTGATTATCGATTCAGGAATCTTACCTGAAGGAGCTTTACAGTTAATTAGTGGGACAAAAAGAGATATTTTAGATACGGTAGAATCTCAAGATGTAGTAACATTTACAGGTTCAGCTGCAACGGGGAGAAAACTAAAAACACATCCTAGGTTAATTGAAGAATCTGTGCCGTTTACGATGGAAGCAGATTCATTAAATGCTTCTATTTTAGGAGAAGATGCCACACCAGGTACTCTAGAATTTGATTTATTTATCAAAGAAGTACGTAATGAAATGACCACTAAATGTGGACAAAAATGTACCGCTATTCGTCGAATCATTGTTCCAGAAAATTTAATAGAAGACGTTCAAATTTCATTAGGAAAAGCTTTAGATAAAGTGACCTATGGAGATCCTCGCTTGAAAGAGGTAAGAATGGGAACTTTAATTGATAGAAAACAATTAGAAGCTGTTAAAAATAGCGTTAATGAAATAGCTAAATCTGCCGATATCGTTTATGGAGATTTCGAAACAGGAAAAGCAGTAGGTGCCGATTTTGAAAAAGGAGCATTTATGAAACCTATTTTATTACGTGAAAATGATCCGTTAGCAAACGAAACAGCTCATGTTACCGAAGCATTCGGCCCAGTGAGCACATTAATGCCTTATAAAAATCTAGATGATGCGATTGAATTATCTAGAATGGGGAAAGGATCGTTAGTAAGTTCTATCACCACAAACGATGATAAAATTGCTAAAGAATATACGGTAAATGCAGCTACGCATCACGGGAGAATCTTAGTGCTGAATAGAGAAAGTGCGAAGCAAAGTACAGGTCACGGTTCACCATTACCTAACTTAATTCATGGTGGTCCAGGTCGTGCTGGTGGCGGAGAAGAAATGGGAGGTATGCGTGGTATTAAGCATTATTTACAGCGTTGTGCCATTCAGGGTTCACCAACTACATTAACAGAAATCACGGGAATTTATCAACCAAATGCAGATTATAAGGAAGCAGAGAAGCACCCGTTTGCATACCATTGGGAAGATATTCAGCCAGGAATGTCGCTTAAAACACACAATAGAACCATCACTGATACCGATATCGTAAATTTCGGAAATCTTACTTGGGATCATTTCTACGCTCATACCGATATCACATCACTTGACGGAAGTATTTTTGAGCAGAGAACAGCGCACGGATATTTTATTATTTCCGCAGCAGCGGGATTATTTGTATATCCTAACAAAGGTCCAGTAGCGGCAAATTATGGTTTAGAAGAAATAAGATTCTTACGTCCATTATATCACAATGATACTATTCATGTGAGGTTAACATGTAAAGAAAAAGTAGACAGAGAGCAAAAAGGACAAGAGTTACCTAGCGGAATTGTAAAATGGTTTGTAGAGGTTTTTGACACCAATGTAACCGATGGGAAAATTCCAGAAACGGAGGCTGAAGAAAAAGAAGCTTTAGTTTGTATCGCTACTATTTTAACTATGGTGCAAAAGAAGCAAACTACCTTTACGGAAATTACCGATGAGGTTTTTGAAAATTCAATTGCAAAGTTAGAGGAAAACCAACAACCATTGTGGGGAGAAATGAGTCCGCAACATATGGTAGAGCATTTAGAAACCAGTTATCGTATTGCTTCAGGAGAAATTCAAGATTTTGAGATTGCTACTCCAGAAAAGTATTTAGAAGATACTCGTTCTACTCTATGGAATTACAAAAAAATGCCAAAAAATTATAATTTTCCTTTATACAAAGAAGGAGAACTTTTTGAATTGGAACATTCAAGTTTGAATGAGGCTAAAGAAAAATTGAAGGAGTCACGTAAAGAATATATAGAGTTCTTTAAAAGAAATCCTAATGCGACTCTAAAAAATGCTGTTTTTGGAGAATTAACCAAATATGAGTGGGGGTTACTAGAGCGTAAACATCTTAATCATCATTTTTCTCAGTTTGAATTACTTTAATTAATAAAAATCAATAAAGCTGAAAAGAGATTATCTCTTTTCAGCTTTCCTATAAAATATTACGATTATGACACAACCCTATGTAAAACAAAGTATACAAGATCAAGTAGCTACCATAGAGTTTTTTCATCCAGCACATAACAGTTTGCCAGGTGATATCTTAGCTAAATTAGCC
>CAZTVP010000357.1:0-3511 GCA_964616995.1 uncultured Comamonadaceae bacterium | reverse complement strand
AATCCCTGAAATACAAGCTGAAGATTCTGACTTTTCAGAAGAA
The DNA here is from genome assembly GCA_964616995.1 of uncultured Comamonadaceae bacterium. Taxonomy (GTDB): domain Bacteria; phylum Bacteroidota; class Bacteroidia; order Flavobacteriales_D; family Sanyastnellaceae; genus ASP10-05a. Next base: position 3,468 of record CAZTVP010000357.1, on the reverse strand, counting down.
TTAGATGCCCATATTTAAGTGTTAAAACAATTTAACACGCTCTGTATCTATTGCCTGTTTTGAGTTTCAGGAGAGTAACGTTTGTTAACAGTAACATAAGACACACCTGTGCCGTCTCCCTGAAAATAAACAATAAATCTTATGAAAAAGACAATTTTCACCCTGGCAGTTTTTAGCTTAATGTATAATCTTTCTTCTGCACAATTAGACGTTCAACGAGAAGATACAAATCAAGAGTTCCTTCCAAATCAAAATGTTCAGTTGAACCAAATCTCTGCCGACCGTTTGGATGTATTCTCGTTTTTCCCTAATCCAGTACAGAATCAGTTTACCCTTGTAGATGCAGATAAAGTGATAATGGTTCAAGTACTGGACTTTTCTGGGAATTTAATTAAGGAAATTCCTAACGGTATGTCACCTCTAGATATTTCAGATTTAAGAGCTGGAAGTTATATTCTGCTTATTCATAAAAATGATAGAGTAATACGTGAGCGTTTAGAAAAAAAATAATGAGAGTATTTAAGTACCAGATTTACATCCTTGAATAGTCTGATGGATTACTTTTAAAACATGCTTTTTAGAGGTAAAACAGGAGAGTACTTGAAGTTAGAGGATGTAAATCATTCTAATTGTGAAGAACTTAAAGAACGCTTAGAAAGTGGACTAACTTTAGTGTGGTTTTTAGATAATAACTCTACGTTAGTAATAGACCAAAAGGATCATCACTTCCGTCAGAATCAGGTTATATCACTTACCGAGTTTCACTCTTTGGAAATAGAAAAAATTGGAGAGGTAAAAATGCTCCGGTTTAACAGGCAGTTCTTCTGTATCCTGGATCATGACAGTGAAGTGAGCTGTAAAGGATTGCTATTCTTTGGGGCTAGTAATTTACCGGTGATTCATCTGAATGATGAAGAAACGAATAAGATAAAGCTCCTGTGGCAAGTGTTCGAATCTGAAATGGAATCATCAGATGAGCTTCAGCTAGAAATGCTACAGATGCTTTTAAAAAGATTACTCATCCTTTTGACCAGAATTTACAAGAGTCAGGGAGATTATAATAAGGCTGACACAGAACAGATGGAAGTTATAAGAGAGTTTAACTTCTTGGTAGAACAACACTTTAGAACAGAACACTCTGTGGCTCGTTACGCAGAACTTATGTTCAAATCCCCTAAGACTCTTTCTAACCTTTTCTCCAAAATAGGAGCTAAAACTCCTCTACAGTATATCCAGGAAAGAATAGCACTAGAGGCCAGAAGGTTACTCAGTTATACTGATCGTCCGGTAAAAGATATAGCCTTCTCGCTTGGTTATGAGGATGTCAGTTCATTCAATCGTTTTTTTAAGAAAATAGAAGGTCATTCTCCTTCAGAATTTAGAAAAAATAAGTCCTAGGGAAATTCTGTCAAGTGGTCAGGAAAAAGTGTAATGCGTTGAGGTAAAATAGCATCACACATTTGCATTGTCAAATTAATAAACATTTAAAATTTAGATACAATGCGAGAATTTAAAGTTCCTACAAGATCTGAAGTCTCAGAAAACAATCAAGCAATTTTTGATAGCCTTCAAAAGAACCTAGGATTCGTTCCTAATCTTTATGCTTACTACGCCAAGAATGATACGGCATTAGTTGATTATTTAGCGTTGCAAAATAGAAAGTCCACTCTTAAGGCTAGGGAAAGAGAAGTAATTAATCTAGTTACTAGTCAAATTAATGGCTGTGAATACTGTCAGTCTGCACACACAGCACTAGGAAAAATGAATGGATTTTCTGATGATCAAATCCTTGAGTTAAGAGGAGGTACAGCATCCTTTGACGATAAACTAGATGCCTTAGTGAGGTTTACGGCAGAGGTAGTACAGAGTCGAGGAAAAGCATCAGAAAGCGCTAAAGAAGCATTTTTTAATGCTGGTTATACAGAGGCTAACATGATAGATGCAGTAATCATAATAGGAGATAAGGTAATTAGTAACTACATCCATAATCTAGCAGGATTCGCTATAGATTTTCCATTAGCTCCAAAGTTAGAAGAAGCCCACGTATAAAACAGTAGAATTAATATAAACCCAATGCCTTAAATGGCATTTTAAATAATAGAATTATGAAAAATATTTTCGTTTTAATGATAGCTCTTATCACTGCAGTTGCAGTAAATGAAGCTAAAGCGCAAGAAGTACAAACAGTTAAATTAGAACAGACAGAGGGGGAGTTCAATATTAAGGGGCTTACCTTAAGTGAAGGAACTTACCAATTCGAAGTAATGAATAACGGAGTAAATCATGAAGTAGGATTCGTTCTAGCTCCTAAAGGTATGACAGAGCAGAAAAATCACATTAAAGAAGCATATTTAGCTAACACAGTTATGGATGGTAAATCGGCAAAGTCTGGAGAAGTGAAGCTAACTCCAGGAGAATACGTGTATTTCTGTCCGATGAACCCTACTCCTGAGTATACAATAATGGTGAAGTAGCTGAATAGCTAGGTATAGGTAGTATAGTTTGTTTAAGCACCTTCAGAGTCTTTTTATGGTGGACTTCTGAAGGTGCTTCTCTTGTGTACAAGATTTCTTGTGAGAATATAAAGAGTCTTAATTCAACATTTTCTTCTTTATTTGCTGAGCTAAATGCTTCATTTTTCCACACATAAAAATGCTAATCCAGTAGCAGAATGGGTCACTTTTATCCATGGTGCTGGAGGTAGTAGTTCTATTTGGTACAAGCAGATTAGAGCTTTTCAGAAGAATTTCCATGTGCTATTGGTAGATTTAAGAGGACATGGAAAATCTAAAAAACCTATCTACGAAAAGCTCAAGCAGTATTCTTTTGATGTAATTGGAGACGAGGTAATAGATGTTTTAGATCATCTAAAAATTAAATCTAGCCATTTCGTAGGCATATCTCTCGGTACTATAATTACAAGAGAGCTATGTGAGCGTTACCCAGATAGAGTGAGTAGTATGATAATGGGAGGTGCGGTTATGAAATTAAACTTGAGAGGTCAGATTCTTATGCGTGTGGGAGCGGCTTTAAAATCTGTAATACCATACTTGTTACTATACCGATTTTTTGCTTTTATCATAATGCCTAGAAAAAAGCACAGAGAATCTAGAAACCTATTCATAGGTGAGGCTAAGAAGCTTTATCAGAAAGAGTTTAAAAGATGGTTTACCTTAATAGCAGAAGTGAATCCTCTACTTTCATTATTTCGAATAAAAGATTCAGGGATTCCTACATTGTACATAATGGGCAGTGAGGATCATATGTTTCTACCGTCTATAAAGAAGTTAGTAAAAGGACATAAGAACTCTGAGTTATTCGTAATTCCTGATTGCGGGCATGTGGTGAATGTAGAACGTCCACATGTGTTTAATGAAGAATCTACTCGTTTTCTACTTGGACTGCGCTAGGCTTCTTACTTCTTCTTAGATCTATTAGAGCTTTTCCTTCTAGTGCTAGAAAAACCAC
>CAZTVP010000356.1:0-3512 GCA_964616995.1 uncultured Comamonadaceae bacterium | reverse complement strand
TCATTTATTCTGCTCTCGAGCACTTGAGCTTCGCTTAATCGAATGTCAGTTTTTAGCTTGCAGGCTAACTGAAAGTCTGTTTCATACATCTCTATTTGCAAGTCTTTAATAAGAGACATTACCTTAGGCATGGCTTCATAATTAAAGTTAACCTCATAGAAGTGATGCACTTGACGGTCTATAATGGCGTTGGCTTCTATGGCTAGTTTAGCAGTGGTTCTATAAGCATCTATCAAACCTCCTACTCCTAATTTCACTCCTCCAAAGTAACGCACTACACAGATGAAAACATTCGTAAGGTCAAACGATTGAATTTGCCCCAGAATAGGTTTACCTGCTGAGTTAGAAGGTTCACCATCATCATTAGCCCTGAATGTTTTCTTATCCAATCCCAGTCGATAAGCGTAACAGTGATGTCGAGCAGTGTGATGTTCTTTTTTAACCTGTTCCAGTAACTCCTTAACTTCTTCTAAACTGTACACAGGAAAGGCATAGCCGAAGTGCTTGCTACCTTTAACTTTATACAAACTATCAGACGAAGTTTTGAGTGTTTTATATGTATCGTTTAGCTGTTCTATAACTCGGCTAAGGTATAAAATAGGGGAGGTTTATTTGAAAATCGAGGAAGAGTTTAAAAGGATTTACCCTTCAAAAGTAATAGAGAAAATAAACGCTCTAGACCTGAGGCTATTCACATTTCTACTAAAAATAGTATCATCCTGAATCAGTAGATTGGGGATACCAATAGCGCTTTTGAACTCAAGTGAGAGCTTGAAGTATTCTAGAAAGAAATCAAAACCACCTCCGATATCTACTGAGTAATCATAATTGATGATTTTAATAATTTGATTAGCGCTGAGGTCTTGGTTTACATCCTCCTGAGACTGCATATCTCTGCTGTACTTTCCTCCTGTAATCATATAGGCAGCAAAGTTCCTGCTCCTATTCGTTCTGAACTTAAAGTTCAACGGGAAATCTAGATACACGGACTCTATTCTTCTGCTCTCGGTAGTTTGAGATAAATCACTGTTCAGAAATGTATAGTCAATGATTCTATCCTGAAAAGAAAGTCCAGGTAAAAATCGGATGTGAACGTTTTTTACAGGGTCATAACTTGCCAGTAGATTCAGGTTAAAACCGGGTTGAGGTTGAAGTGTGAGTGCCAGTAGTGAATCAGAAAAGTTGAAATCAGGAGTTCTTTCTAGCGCAAAGTTGGCACTGTTATACCCAAGAATAAACCCGAAATGGTATTTTCTTCTATCGAATCCCTGGAGATTTACTCCATTATTTCGTTGAGCTACAGCAGATTCTACACCACAAATCATAAACATCAGTAGTGCTAACCCTAAAAGTATGTGATTCCTTTTTTTCAACTGATTCTCAAACGTGTGAAGTAAGTATATATTGCTAGTCTATTTAGCTACGGGAATTATTTTTTTCCCTATTCCACTGATGATAGCTGAACATGCTAAACTGAGTAGAAAGAAGTAGATAAAGAGCAGTGGAAGTAAAATCTTAGGCTGAAACATAGATATGAAATTACTTCTCGTATCTGTGAAGTATTCTTCCTCAGTCATGGGTTCTGCTCCTTCTTCCAGTTGGATTTGTTCCTTATACTTTTCTAGCATAGCTTCATAACCACCTTCGGCATCCATTTGTTCCTTTAGCAGTTCCATTCTGTCATCTACCAGATTCTCCATGTAACCAGTGTCTATGGCTATATAGTAGATAGCCAAAAATCCTATAATAACTAGAGAGTACTGCATGGCAGCTTTCATAGTTACCTTAAAATCCTTTATGAAATCTGTATGCTGGTAAATGCTTTGAGCTTCTACGTTTTCTACCTCTCCAGCTAAGTTTACCTGAATAGACTTGTAGTGGTTTTTTAAGGCTACGTAAATGATGTAAATCAGAAAACCAATATTCAGTGAAATAGCCAACTGGGATAGGTTAAGCGCATTTCCTGTGTAGAACAGGATAAGCTTAACCACTATCCATGCACCAGCTAATATGAGTATCAGTCTTTGAGTGGCTGTCATCAGCTATTCATAGAAATTAAGAATTCCTCATTGGACTCTGTGGACATGATTCTGTCTTTAACGAATTCCATAGCTTCTATAGGGTTCATATCCGCTAGGTGTTTTCTTAGAATCCACACCCTTTGCAACGCTTCTTTATCCATCAATAAATCTTCTCTTCTAGTTCCAGAAGATGTAATATCTATGGCAGGATAGATTCTTCTGTTAGCTATTTTTCTGTCTAACTGAAGCTCCATGTTACCCGTGCCTTTGAATTCTTCAAAGATTACTTCATCCATCTTACTTCCTGTATCTGTAAGTGCTGTAGCTATAATACTTAGTGAACCTCCGTTCTCTATGTTTCTAGCTGCTCCGAAGAAACGCTTAGGCTTGTGAAGTGCATTGGCATCTACACCACCAGTAAGTACTTTACCTGAAGCTGGACTTACCGTGTTATAAGCTCTGGCTAGTCTTGTAATCGAGTCAAGTAGGATGCATACGTCATGTCCACACTCTACCATACGCTTGGCTTTTTCTAAAACTAGGTTAGCTATCTTCACGTGTCTGTCTGCAGGCTCATCGAAAGTAGAGGCTATCACCTCTGCATTTACACTTCTCTTCATATCCGTTACCTCTTCAGGTCTTTCGTCTATGAGAAGGATTAGCAAGTAAGTCTCAGGATGGTTAGCTGCTATAGCATTAGCTATGTCCTTAAGAAGTACCGTTTTACCCGTTTTAGGCTGAGAAACTATCATTCCTCTTTGTCCTTTTCCTATAGGTGAGAACAAGTCCATTAATCGTGTGGAGATGTTCTTGGAGTTCTTACCTAACTGGAATTTCTCTTGTGCAAAGAGCGGAGTCAAGTATTTAAATGGAACTCTGTCTCTCACGAAGTCAGGGCTTCTACCATTTATAGACTCTACTGAAATGAGCGGAAAGTATTTTTCACCTTGCCTAGGAGGTCTGATGTGTCCTACTATAGTGTCACCTGTTTTTATTCCGTAAGTTTTTATCTGTCCTTGAGAAACATACACATCATCTGGAGAATTAAGATAATTAAAGTCTGATGACCTCAAGAATCCGTATCCGTCCTGCATGAGCTCTAAAACTCCTTCGGCTTTTATCTGCCCATCAAAGTTATAACCGTGCTCGTCTGCTCTGCCTCTTCTATTGTTATCTCTTTTCTGGTGGTGATTATTGTTGTTTCCTTTTTGTCTCTGATTGTTATTTCTATCATTTCTAGACTGCTCTCTTCTCTGCTCTTCAGAAGGCCTATTGTCTGACTTTTTATTGTCATTCGCTTTAGGAGCTACTTTAGCTTCTCCTTCCTGTTTATCACTAGCTGCTACTCTTTTTCTAGGTCTTTTGGCTCTTGGCTTGTCTTCTTTTCCTTCTTCATCTGAAGATTTCTCCTCTTTCTTAGATTCAGGTTTTTTCTTTTCTTTGGGAGCGTCTTTTTTGCTGCAGAGCAGTCACATTTCACCACCACCAGAA
>CAZTVP010000355.1:0-3522 GCA_964616995.1 uncultured Comamonadaceae bacterium | reverse complement strand
AACCGCTGGAAGTGGTGCTTTCATTACTTTTTTATTGGTGACATTCATATCCGTAGGCCCAAAGAAGCCTATTCATAGGACGATAAGAACAAGCAGCCCTAGAAGTACCAGTATAATTCTAACTACTTTCATGTGTTTTCATTTATTGATTCTGTAACAAATGTAAAAATCTCACGGGTTTGTAACAGTGGGAATTATTAAATACTTTGCTCCTCTCTTAAAAAGAACTGTAATGCGGAATCTAATTCTCACTGTCTTATTCGGGCTATTCTCTGTTTTATCTATGGCTACTGAAATCCAAGTGGTTTCTCCTTCAGATTATGATAATTCTAATTTGAAATCACTTCATACCGCTCAAGGTAAATACAGTCTTTACTTGGATAAACACGAAGGAATTGTTCTCGACTGGCCTAATGAAAACGCTTCTCCTACGGATAGTCTTTATGTAGGATTTGACAGTAAAATTTACGGATTCCAATCGGCTAAAGGTGTAATACTCACCAATCTTAAAGCTGGTGATTACACGGTGCAAATAGGCCATAAGGCAGAAGGAAACTCTATTCTTAAGCCTAAAAAGCTCGGGCTAAAAGTGTTCAACTCCACTCCTGTTTTTAAAAACGAAGCCATAGTTCTGGGGCTACTGCTGGCATTGCTAGCTCTGGTATTTTACACGAATTCTTTACCTAGCTTCAGCAAGTTTTACAAGTTCGTTCCCGCACTGCTGCTCTGTTACTTTTTACCCGCTATTCTGAATTCGGCTGGAATCATTAACGGCCAAGATTCTCAGCTTTATTATGTGGCTTCTCGCTTTTTGCTCCCGGCATCTCTGGTGCTGCTCTGCTTAAGTATCGATTTAAAAGGGATTCTGAACCTCGGGCCTAAGGCACTGATTATGTTCTTTGCCGCTACGCTGGGCGTGGTCATAGGCGGGCCGTTGGCACTTTGGATAGTAGGCAGCTTTACTCCCGATGCTCTTGGCGGAGAGTCAGCAGATGCCTTATGGAGAGGACTGGCCACAGTAGCAGGAAGCTGGATAGGTGGCGGTGCAAATCAAACTGCGTTAAAAGAAATAGCCGAGTGCCCTGAAGGATTGTTCTCCAATATGATATTGGTAGATGTGGCGTTGGCCAATGTTTGGATGGCGTTCTTACTCTTTGGTGCTGGAATGGATAAGAAGATTAATAAGTTCCTAAAGGCAGATAATACAGCTGTAGAGGAACTGCAGCGCAAAGTAGAAAACTACCAAGCCAGTATTTCTCGAGTGCCGAGCTTAAAGGACTTAATGATAATATGTGGAATAGCCTTCTTAGCTGTAGGAATAGCTCACTGGGGTTCAGGAATTCTATCTCCTTGGATAGGAGGCGGAATAGCTGAAATGAAAGCCAACGGCAGCGAAAGTGCCAAGTACATCAGTTCTTTTGGCAGTGGATTTTTCTGGCTTATAGTGATATCTACACTTGTAGGAGTATTGCTCAGCTTCACTAAGGTGAGAAGTTATGAAGGAGCAGGAGCATCCAAAGTAGGAAGTCTTTTTATCTACGTTCTAGTAGCTACCATAGGAATGAAAATCAATATCAATGACTTCTTAGAAAACTCTCAAATTTTCACGATGCTGCTCGTAGGAGCTATTTGGATGATAGTGCACATTACCATTCTTTTAGTAACAGCTAAAATCATAAAAGCACCTTTCTTTTTTGTAGCCGTAGGTAGTCAAGCCAATATAGGTGGAGCAGCTAGTGCTCCGGTAGTAGCTTCCGCTTTTAGTCCAGCACTGGCTCCTGTGGGAGTATTGTTGGCTGTACTTGGTTATGCTGTGGGTACGTTGGCTGCGGTGCTTTGTATGACTTTGATGCAGGTTATTTCTTAGTCTACAACACTTTCACAACCATTACATCAACCTCCCACTTTACTTTCGCTATTCATGAAGAAGTTGTATGTAGCTTGGAATGATTTGTATAAACATCCGCTACCTGATAATCATAGGTTTCCTATGCTCAAGTATGAGCTATTGCCTGAGCAACTCATGTATGAAGGCACGCTGGACAAGTCAAACTTCTTCTCTCCTACTCCTGTTTCTGAAGAGCTGATATTGAAGATTCACACTGCTGAATACTGGGATAATCTTAAGAATCTGAAGCTCTCTAAAAAAGAACAGCGTGCCACAGGTTTTCCACATTCAAAAGAACTCATTCAGCGAGAAATCACCATCATAGGTGGAACTGTGAAATGCACTGAACATGCCTTAGAAAATCGCGTGAGCATGAACATAGCTGGAGGAACGCATCACGCTTACACCAATCGTGGTGAAGGGTTTTGTCTTCTGAACGACCAAGCATTGGCCGCTCAGCACTTACTCGATAAAAAACTAGCCGAGCGTATTTTAATCGTGGATTTAGATGTACATCAAGGGAACGGAACCGCGGAGATTTTCACGGATAGAAAACAGGTGTTCACCTTTTCCATGCATGGAGCTAACAATTATCCACTCAGAAAAGAAACCAGCGACTTAGATATTCCACTAGAAGATGAAACTTCTGATGAAGTTTACTTATCGCTTTTAGAACAACACTTGGATGATATTTGCACTGCTTTTAAGCCCGACTTTATGTTCTACCAATGTGGTGTAGATATTCTCTCCAGTGACAAACTCGGAAGACTTGGTCTTTCATTAGAGGGCTGTAAACGGAGAGATGAATTGGTTTTCCAGAAATCGCTAGAAATAGAAACTCCTGTGGTTTGTAGCATGGGAGGCGGTTATTCTGAGGACATTAGAATTATAGTGGATGCACATGCCAATACGTTTAGACTGGCTCAGGATTTATTTTTTTAGGGGTCAAAGTATGGAGTATTGAAAAAGAGGATAACTAGCTTTATAAGATAAACCAAGAGTTTATCTTAATTTCAATCCATAAATTGAGGTTTGATAAGTATCCTACTTGACATAGATGGTGTGATGGTTCCTGCGAACTCTTGGAGAAAACTGGAGTTTTTGGAGGATGATTTTCCAAAGTTTAGTCCAAGAGCCGTCTCTTCTTTGAATAAAATTATCAATCACTTTAATAAAGTAGAAATAATCTTGATTACTTCTCACAAACACAGGTACACACCTCAGCAATGGAAAGAAATCTTCAGGTTAAGAAATATAAATGATGTTCCCATTAAAAGACTGCCAGCCAATACTAAAGGCTTAAACAGAAGAGAAGAAATAATCGAGTGGTTAAGTCAAAATACCAATTTCGAAAATTTTATAATCATTGATGACGACAAAAGTTTGAATAGCCTTCCTGCGCCAATCAAGAACAAACTGGTACAAACAAGCGCTTCAGTTGGTTTGAATGACCAATTAGCCGAAGTAGCTATTGGCAGAGTTAAGAAATACAACGAACCTTCATAAGAAGATAGTTGAGGACAACCATATTCACACGCAGTGATTAAACTAATTAAATGAATAAAAGAAATCTCTAATCTCTCTAACCGCTTCTTCAGCAGCTTCCGTATTTGGTTTATTGGGAAGGTCGGAGG
>CAZTVP010000354.1:0-3528 GCA_964616995.1 uncultured Comamonadaceae bacterium | reverse complement strand
GAATTAACTAATATTCTTGGACTTATCACCCTAGAAAGTATAGGAAGTGATTTAATGATTAGAGAGAATCCTAATTTAGAATCCTTAGAGGGATTGAATAATTTATCTTCCATAAATGGTCAGATGTTCATAGAAGAGAATAATCCTATCACTAATCTAGATCCACTTTCTAACATGACCTCTCTTGGTAATGGAGCCATTTCATTATTAGGACTTCCTAATTTAAATGATATTTCAGGTATAGCTCAGTTAGATTCAGAAAGTATTTCAGCGCTACAATTAGCTGGCTGCCCAGAATTATCTCTTTGTTCCGTAGAAAGTATCTGCGGCTTTTTGGAGTATAATTCTAATTTTTCTCAAATCGGAGGAAACCTTCAGGGGTGTAATACAAGTGAAGAGATTCTTTTAAGTTGTGGAGTTGTTTCTGTAGAAGACGATTCGGAAAACTCTTTTATGCTATTAAGCACATTAGTAGATGATGAAATAGAGTTTAGCAGCACCCCGAAGGGAGATGTGAAAATTCTAGATTTGAATGGTAGATTAGTGTATAATTTTACTTCTAATGAGTCTGTTATTTCTCTAGCACATTTATCACAAGGCATTTATGTAGTAAGGTGTGGAACGGATGAATCATTTTATTCGGAAAGAATAGTAAAACTATAGACCAGTTGTTGTCAATTCAATTTTAAAGAAAGGACTGTTCTAACAGGTCTTTTTTTATCCAACATCAGTTTGAGGATAAAAATCGTCTGCTTTAAATCGTCTGCAAATCCACTAAGTTCTTATAAACTCCATCAAGGGCTAGGAGTTCTACATGTGTGCCTTGTTCAGCTATTTTTCCTTCTTTGATTACTAGAATTTTATCGGCTTTCTGAATGGTACTTAATCTGTGCGCTATGACCAGTGAAGTTCGGTTCTGCATCAGTTTATTGATAGCATCTTGAACTAGCTTTTCGCTTTCTGTATCTAGTGCAGAAGTAGCTTCATCTAAGATAAGAATAGAAGGGTTTTTATACACGGCTCTAGCTATAGACAAGCGCTGTTTCTGACCTCCAGAAAGTCTGCTTCCTGATTCTCCTACATTGGCTTGAACGCCTCCTTCCATCTGATTTACAAATTCCTCTGAGTTAGAAATAGAGAGTGCTGTAGCCAGTTTAGCTTGGTCTATGGAGTCTTGTCCTAAAGCTATGTTATTCTGAACGGAATCATTGAACAGGATGGAGTCTTGTGTTACAATTCCCATATTGGCTCTTACACTTTTGGTTTGGAGAGAAGTAAGTGGTTGACCGTCTATGAGAATATCTCCACTTTTAACATCAAAAAACCTAGCCAAGAGATTAGCTATAGTGGATTTTCCTCCTCCACTTGGGCCTACCAGTGCTATGGTTTCTCCTTTCTTTAGTGTGAAGTTTAGGTTTTCTATAAAGCTATCTTCACCATACGAAAAACTTACGTTTTTAAACTCTATTTCTTGATTGAAATCGGCCATTTGCACCGCATTAGGAGCATCTGCTAAATGGTTAGAGGCTTCTGTTATTTCTCTTATTCTTTCTAGTGAAGCTGCACCTTTATTTATTTTAAAGAGGGCATTACTCAAGTCTTTAGCCGGTTGTAAAATCTGACTGAATAGTACTAAATAGCTTATAAAAAACTTACCATCTAATGAGTTAGAATCGTCTAAAACTATGCTTCCTCCTATGTAGAGTACCACGGCTATTACGGTAAAAGAAAGTGTCTCACTAAAAGGAGAAGACAAGAATTCCTTACGGTATAATCTTCTAATGAGTTTAGTAAAGTGATTATTGGTCTCGTTGAATTTATCCTGAAAAGCTTCTTCAGCGTTAAAAGCTTTGATGATACGATTTCCAGAGAGCGTTTCTTCCACTACGTTTATGACTTCTCCTAGTCTGTCTTTACTTTTCTTAGCAGCACCTTTTACAGATTTAGCCACTCTAGAGATAAAGAACGCGCTGATGGGCAGAAAGATAAAAGCAAACAAAGTGAGCTTCCAGTTCATCCAGAAGAGCATTCCTACGTAGAGAATAATCAGGACTGGAGATTTTAGAAGTCCACTAATCACTCCCATAGTGGAGTTTTCTACCTCGGTAACATCATTGGTCACACGCGAAATAAGATCTCCTTTTTTTTCACCAGAAAAGTAGGAGAGTGGCAATGTTACCATTTGACTATACATGTCCTTTCTTAAATCTCTGATGACAAATGCTCTGAGGTTTCCCAGATTAATAAGAGAAAAGTAAAGGATGACATTCTTCACTACAGTGATGATTATGATGAACAGGCAGACATACACTAAAGTCTGAAGTGCACCATGTTCTAGCATGAAGCCGTTAAAATGATGATTGAAAACCGCCATCCAGTAATCTCCACTGAAGTGGTTCTGAACCTCAGGAAGAGGAGTGGGCTCCGCAGCTTGTTCAAAGAGAATAGTCAGAAAAGGAACTACCGCCAGAAAGGTGAAAATGCTCAACACCGCAAAGATGATGATGTATAGCACATTTAGTACAAGCATACCTTTATAGTGGCGTAGCAGATGAAATATGTCTCTGATATTTTTCATCTAAGCCACTGTGGGCGTGTATCCTATGTAATTATGTGGAGTGATTTTTTTCAATTCCATTTTTACTTCATTAGAAACGTCAAGCGTATTAATGAAGTTGTGCAGACTCTCTTCGGTTATCTTTTCATTTTTTCTAGTCAATTCCTTTAACGCTTCATACGCATTAGGGAAATGTTCTCTTCTCAATACGTTTTGAATAGCTTCAGCACAAACAGCCCAGTTGTTATCTAGGTCGTTTTTCAGTGCTTGCTCATTCAGTAAAAGTTTACCCATTCCCTTGAGCGTGGAAGTGTAAGCTATGAGCATATGACCTATAGGAACTCCCACATTTCTGAGCACTGTGCTGTCAGTTAAATCTCTTTGAAGTCTAGAAATTGGGAGCTTTCCACTTAAATGTTCCAGAATGGCATTAGCTATTCCAAGGTTCCCTTCAGAGTTTTCAAAATCGATAGGGTTCACCTTATGCGGCATAGCGCTAGAACCTACCTCACCTTCTTTTATTTTCTGCTTGAAATATTCCATGCTCACATACGTCCAAATGTCTCTATTGAAATCTATGAGGATAGTGTTTATTCTTTTCAGACAATCGAAAAGCGCTGCTAGATTATCATAATGTTCTATTTGAGTAGTGGTCTGTGAACGTGTAAGTCCGAGTGTATTTTCTACGAAGTCATTGGCCCAATCAGTCCAGTTAGTGTCTTTGAAAGTGATTTTATGCGCATTTAAATTCCCCGTGGCACCACCAAACTTAGCTGAATATGAAAACTCTTTTAGCTGTTTAAACTGCAGCTGAATTCTTTCTGAGAACACATAAATTTCTTTTCCTAAAGTAGTAGGTGAAGCAGGCTGGCCGTGTGTTTTAGCTAACATAGGAATGTCTAACCACTCGCTAGCTTTTTGGTTTAGCTGCGCAATGAGTTCTTCTATCAAAGGAACCACCGTGTCACTGA
>CAZTVP010000353.1:2062-3546 GCA_964616995.1 uncultured Comamonadaceae bacterium | reverse complement strand
TTATGCCACAGAAAGTTTGGGATAGGTTCAGATGGACTTATTCTAATCAGGCCTGATGAGAAGACCAATTTTTATGTGGATTTTTATAATCCTGATGGTTCACAGAGCTTTTGTGGAAATGGGAGTAGATGTGCGGTGAAATTTGCTCAAGACCAAGGGATTATCCAGTCTAAAAAGACCACTTTTAATGCTATAGATGGAATTCATAAGGCCGAGTTATTAGACGGAAATCAGGTGAGGATTTCTATGGGTAGCGTGACCAGAATAGAAAAGGTCGGTAATGACTATTTATTAAACACGGGGAGTCCACATTACATTGTGTTTTGCACCGCTCTAGAAGAATTAGATTTAATTAGAGAAGCCAGAAAAATCAGATATAATGCACGTTTTAAAAAGGATGGTGTGAATGTAAACTTTGTTACAAGAGTATCAGAGAATAAAATAGGGATAAGAACGTATGAAAGAGGTGTAGAAGATGAGACTCTGTCCTGTGGAACTGGAGTTACGGCAGCTGCCTTAGTATATGCTCTTCAAAATAAAATTAACCAAATAGATGTGGTTAGTAAGGGAGGTACCCTAAGGGTGAATTGTAGTAATGAGAATGCAATTTTCACTGAAATTTCACTTACTGGAATGACAAAATTTGTTTTCTCAGGTACTTTAAAATTAGAATCTTCTTATATTAGTGAATAGTACAGAATTCTTATGCACAAGACGTTTTTACTACTCATTTTATTTATCTCTTTCCAGTCCATGGCTCAGGTAGTCCAGTTTCTAAACCGAACTGATGACATTCAAGAGCCTCATACTTATGGACCAGGCACTCTTATGGCTGGTGGCGTAAGTTTTGTTGATTTTAATCAAGATGGGTTTGATGATTTAACTTTCACTACCACTCATGAAGAGAAAGTTCACTTTTATTTAAATGATGGACAGGGAAATATGAATGCGGTAGAAATAGGGATAGGTGAGACGGATGCGTCTAAGCATGCTCTCTGGGCAGATATAGATAATGACGGAGATTATGATCTATTCATTTCTAACAATGGTTTGGGTAACAAGCTTTATAGGAATGATGGTGATTTAAATATGGTAGATATTACTGGAAATCAGGGGTTGGATTTTAATTCTGTAGAGCATAATTCATTTGGATGCTTATTTACAGATTTTAATAAAGATGGATTCTTAGATTTATACGTCACTAGTAGAACTGGAGGAGGATCGTTAGATCCACCTCATAATTCTATGTACTACGGTAACGGAGATGGAACATTTGAAAACACTACTTTTTCTTCTATGACAACTGATTCTTTGAAGGCTCCGTTTTGTCCCATAGCATTTGATTATGATGGTGATCAATTAGAGGATATCTATGTAGCTCAAGATAAGGGTTACGGAAATACAATGCTCAAGAACTTGGATGGGTATGTCTTTGAAGATTTAAGTGTAGAGAGTAATTCTAACATTCATATGGACGCCATGAA
>CAZTVP010000353.1:0-2052 GCA_964616995.1 uncultured Comamonadaceae bacterium | reverse complement strand
GCTGATGTAGCGGACATAGATGGAAATGGATATCTAGATATTTACATTACCAATATACCAGAGGGTCAGGTATTACTCATGAACAATGGAGATGGCACTTTTACAGATGAAGCTTTAGAAAGAGGAGTAAAGATAGAAGGTGAAGCAGGATGGGGAGCTGTTTTTGTGGATGTAGATAATGATACCGATTTAGATATGTTCGTAAGCATAGGGTCATTCTCTACCACATGGCCGGATAAATTAATGATAAATGATGGTAATGGGTATTTCACTAATATGGCATTCGAGGCTGGATTAGAATCTATACCTCTGGACTACAGTTTCGGAAATATGTTCGGAGATCTGCAGAATGATGGTTTTCCAGACTTGGTCTCTAGTAACCACTTTTCTAGTAGTGTGTTATGGGAGAATATGGGTAATGAAAATAACTGGATAAAATATAAACTGGAAGGAACTATCAGTAATAGAGATGGAATAGGCAGTACGATGCATTTTTATGTAAATGGAGAGGATTTAATGAGAACCTCACATTGTGGTCAGGGTTTCTTAAGCCAGCAGAGCTATGTGAAAATGCTAGGACTAGGGCAAAATTTACAAGTAGATTCAGCTTCAGTAATTTGGCCAAGTGGTCATGTGGATAGGTATTATGATTTACCTTCTGATTCTACATATCTCTTCACTGAGGGGGAAACAGCTCAGTTAAACTTAGAGTTTTCTAATGGCAGTCAATTATGCCCTGGGGACTCCACCCAGATTTCTCTTATAGGAGATTTTGAATCAGTATTATGGAATGATACACTAGTGTCTAATGAATTTTGGGTCTATCAGCCTGGAGATGTATTAGTAGTAGCCACGTTCAACTCTGGAATAGAAGAGGAGTTATTAATTACCATAGAAGAAGCTGAGGCCAATCTAGAGATTAACTTTACTGAAGAAGATTTATTCAAATGTCCCGAAGAAGAGATAGCGGAAGTTTCTTTAGCTGTAAACGGTGTTACCGACTATGAGCTTTATGTAGATGGAGTCTTGAGTAACGATTCACTTATTGGACTAACATTCGGTAATCATGAATTGACGGTGGTTAGTCAAATGGGATGTCAAATTATTACGGAAGTAGAGGTTCTAAATTACACTTCACCTGAGCTACTGTTGGATTATTTGCCATTATTATGTTCTGGTGAAACTTCTGACCTTACCATTTCAGTGGGTGGAGAAGGGCCATTTAGCGTTTGGGTAAATGAAGAAGAAGCTTCCTTATTTAATGCTGGATTGAATGCAGGTACTTATGAAATAGTAGTCACTGATATGAATAACTGCATGGTTAGTCAAACCCTAGAACTTGTAGAACCCACCCCATTAAGCATAGGAGTAACGACCACGGCAGATTTAGGGGATTCTGAAGGAAGCATAACTGTAGAGGTAGAAGGAGGTACTCCGCCATACTCCGTTAATCAGTCAGAAGAATTAACCTTAGAGGATCTTAGTTCAGGGATTTACGAGCTTACCATTTGTGATTCAGAAAACTGTTGTGAAACCATTCAATCTGAGATAGAATTATTAGTTGGATTAGAAGAAAACCAAAACGTAGAAACGATTCTATATCCTAATCCGGCAGATAGGTACATTTATTTTAATCATAGTGGAATTGGAGCTGAGGATCTTATCATGTTAGATATTTCGGGTAGAGAAGTGGAAATTGCGGTGCAATATGTGACCGATTTCAAACTAAAAATAGATGTAAGCCATCTATCCGTTGGAAAATATTACATTAGAAACAAATCTGACTCAAAAGTTTATGAGTTGAATAAAAAATAGTGACTCTAAATTTTGAATCATTTCACCTTTGCTATCTTAGTCCCGATTTAAAACCTCGGGACTTTTTTATGAAACCTATCCTAGCTTTAATTTCTTTCCTATTCCTTTCACTTATAGGGTCTGCGCAGTTTCAGGCACCCCAGCAAACTGATTCTGTAGATATTTATGTACTCACCTGTAGTCCAGGAGTGGATTTATATTCAGTTTTCGGTCATACAGCTATTCTGGTAAAAACCC